>NZ_JBYSWK010000080.1:0-14839 GCF_058781025.1 Heyndrickxia sp. FW510-T9
AGGCCAGCAAGCGAATGCGCGGTAGGGAATTGTTAAAAATCTCAATTTGATTTGTCCATTTTCTTGACATAGTATCAAATCGCCTAAAAAAGTGAAGAAACCTCCCAACAAATGAAGGAAGTCTCCCAACTAACGAAGGAAATCTCCAAACTCAAAGGGGAGTTCCGAAAAACTAAGGAGAATCGTCGAAAAAAGTGAGGAGACCTCCCAACTAACGAAGGAAACCTTCCAACTCAAAGAGGAGTATCATGAATCTGTGGAAAAACAAAAATTTCCCAAAAAGGAGGACGAGATTTACACTAGTTATTATTCAAAAAATCAAATCTTTGTTAAAATCAATGAAGGAAATTAGGCGAAGGGGAAATGGTTATGTTTAAAATTTTTATCATAGAGGACGATAAGCAGCTTGTTAGACTATTACAGGAACATTTACATAAATTTGGGTTTGAAACCAAATCGGTTACGAACTTTGAAACTATTCGATCACAGTTTGAACAATATGCACCGCATCTTGTATTACTGGATGTGAATCTGCCTAAATTTGATGGATACTATTGGTGCCGACAAATTCGTAATATATCAACCTGCCCGATTCTATTCATATCTGCCCGTGACGGAAAAATGGATCAGGTAATGGCACTAGAAAACGGTGGGGATGACTATATTACAAAACCGTTTGATTATGAAATTGTGATTGCAAAGATTAATAGTCAGCTTCGCCGTGCATATGGAAGCTATGCGGGGTCTCAAAATGATCGGTCTGTCATGGTGAATGGATTAAAACTAGATGTTGAGCGCTTGGTTCTTACTATAGGGGACAACACAGTAGAACTGAGCCATACGGAAGCAAAAATTTTAGACGAATTTATGAAAAAAACAGAACGTGTCGTCAGCCGTGACCGTTTGCTCGAAAAAATATGGGATGACCAAGCTTTTGTGGATGATAATACCTTAAATGTCTATATTACTAGGGTAAGAAAAAAATTAGCATCCTTAAAAATTGAAGACGCAATTGAAACCATTCGTGGCCAAGGATATCGGCTCATGCCGAATTGGGGTGATATTGAATGAAACTTTTCCTACGTGAGCAGATCCCACTAATTATTTTTTATATCCTACAGCTTTTTATCATCACCATTGTTTATTGGCTTGATGGATATAGACATTTAACCATATCTTTATATGCAGCACTACTTAGCGGCTGCTTGTTTATCGGATATCTAGTTTTTAGGTATACAACGAACCGTAATTTTTATAAACGTTTAGAAGATCCGTTATCCAACATGGATGAGTTTATGAATGTCGATCACAACACTCCATTATCTACAAGTCTTCACGAACTATTTTCAAGTCAATTTAGGCTTTATAAAACAGACATACATGATTATAGACGGAAGCTTGAGGGGCATATTCAATTTATAAATCAGTGGGTTCATCAAATGAAAACTCCTGTTTCCGTTATTCATTTAATGATACAAGATAAAGATGAGCAGCCATTTACAGCAATAGGAGATGAGCTTGATCGATTAAAGAAAGGCTTAGAAATGGTGCTGTATACCTCGCGTCTCGACACCTTTGATCGAGATTTTTATGTTGAAAAGTTACCACTCGAGAAAGTCATTCGTTCTGTTACATCTTCGCAAAAGCGCTTATTTATTCGTAAGCATGTCTTTCCAATGGTTCAAGTGGAAGGAGATCTTCATGTTGCATCGGATGAAAAGTGGCTTTCATTCGTTCTTACTCAACTTATTACAAATGCTGTTCGATATACAATTCATGAAAATCGGAAAATCTATTTTCGCGGCTATAAACGCGGTATGCACATCATCCTTGAAATACAGGATGAAGGAGTTGGCATTCCCAAAAGCGATTTACCACGTGTCTTTGATCCCTATTTTACCGGTGAAAATGGCCGCAACTTTCAGGAATCAACAGGAATGGGACTGTATTTAGCAAAGCAAATTTGTGAAAAGTTAGGACACCGTATCGAAATAGAATCGACTATTAATGAAGGAACCACTGTACTCATCATCTTTTAGAGTGACAGGCATCATGCAAATTTTTCATATGGTGCCAGTCACCACAGATGGACAAATAACAAAGTGTACATAGAGAAGAGACACCTTTCTTCAAATTTATAAGTTTTTTGTCCTATAAATTATTTCACTAGTATAGTCTCTGTCTAGCTATAGCGCCTATCGGGTTTCTACGTCTCCTCCCTACGATAAGTCAACATCAAGTAAAATTGCACTTCAAATTTTACTCGGTGAAATTTGAAGTGCAATTTCAATAGTTCGTGAACTACCTCACTGTGTTTCCTTTATCTCAGTCGAAGACTACAAAATCCGTACGCCGATGTGCAAGGCGCTTCCGCTTTTATTCTACCTTACAATTTTGTAAGCTAACTGTAAGTTAACGAAATGGTTGTATTTCATGAATCTAGTTAAAATGAGGATACAAATGATACAGGGAGTGAGAAAAATGTCGATTCTAGAGGTGGGACATTTAGAAAAGATTTATGAGGGGAAAGTTGCTCATAAGGCATTAAATGATATTAATTTTTCCATTGAAAAAGGAGAGTTTGTCGGGATCATGGGTCCATCCGGGAGCGGGAAAACAACGCTTCTTAACTTAATTGCTACCATTGATCGTCCGACATCCGGGGAAATCAAGATAAACGGGAAAAATCCGCATGTTTTGAACAGAAAAGAAACTGCACTGTTCAGAAGACATGAACTCGGCTTTGTTTTTCAGCACTTTAATTTACTTGATACATTAACAGTTGAAGAAAACATTGTCCTGCCACTTACACTAGATGGTGAAAGTGTTAGAGAAATGAATAACAAGCTGCAGAATGTCACGAAGAAGCTGGGAATAGACCAAATCTTAAAGAAAAGAACCTATGAAATTTCCGGTGGACAGATGCAGCGTACCGCAATCGCACGGGCTATTATTCACAACCCATCGCTCATTTTAGCGGACGAGCCAACTGGTAACTTAGATTCGAAATCTGCTAAGGATGTTATGGAGACTTTAACAACTATTAATCAAGATGATGGAGCTACGGCCTTAATGGTAACTCATGATGCAGTTGCAGCAAGTTATTGCCACCGAGTAATCTTTATTAAAGACGGCAAATTGTACAACGAAATTTACCGCGGGGACAACCGCCAGGCATTCTTCCAAAAGATTATTGATATGCTTGCTTTGCTAGGAGGAGACAGCAGTGACCTTTCCACAGTTCGTGTATAGAAATGTCGTCCAGAATAAACGGACATACTCTGCCTATTTTCTTAGCAGTGCATTTTCCGTTTTGATTTTCTTTGTATATGCGCTATTTATTTTTCACCCTGATATAAAACAAGGTGTTACTTCATTAGTTGCAGTCCAACTAATGGCTGCGGCTGAGGTAATAATGTACGTATTTTCCTTTTTATTTGTACTGTACTCTGTTAGCACCTTCCTTAAATCACGGAAGCGTGAATTTGGAATTTTAATGATGCATGGTATGACGAGAGGTCAATTAAATCGTATGGTTTTTCTGGAAAATATGCTGATAGGCATCGGAGCAATCATTTTCGGAATTGGTGCGGGCATTATTACAGGAAAATTGTTTTTAATGATAGGGTCAAGGATGATTGGAATTGATTCTTTATCATTCCACCTTTCGATGAAAGCATTATTGCTAACGATATGTGCGTTTCTAATTTTGTTCTTTTGTATATCATTATTTACAACTATTCTTTTAAAAGTAAATAAATTGATAGATTTATTTCAGGCTGGTGAAAAACCGAAAAAGGAACCGAATACTTCGGTACTATTATCCCTGCTAGCAGCCATTCTGTTATTAATAAGCTATTACTTGGCGGCAACAACTACGATGCAGACCATTTTGATACGTATTCTGCCAGTCATTGGGATGACCATTATCGGCACATATTTTTTCTATACGCAGCTATCTGTCTTTGTAATAAAAATGCTGCAAAAAAATCGATTTCTATTTTGGAAAAAAACCAATATCATAACGATTTCAAGTCTTGCCTATCGGTTAAAGGATAATGCACGCATGTTCTTCATGGTTACCATTGTTTCTACGGTTGCGTTCTGTGCGGTTGGAACACTCGCTTCGATGAATGTAATGAACAAACAATTTGAGGAGGATTATCCGGCAGCTATAAGTTATACCGCAATGGATGATCAACCAATACACCAGAAAAACTTGCAGCAAATTAAAACAGAGTTAAACAATAAAGGTATTCCTTATACGATATCAAGCGCTGTGATCAAAAATGTTGAGGTTGCATCAGAAAGTGCAAGTACTCGTTATCCAATTACAAATATTGATATTATTTCATTCTCCGACTATAAAAACATCGCAAAAAGCGCAGGATTTGATGTTTCGGAGAAAAAATTAACTGGGAATGAAGCATTGTCAATGTTATACTCCCATATCCAAATGGATTATAAACCTGTTACTTATACATTAAAACAGGATAATATTAAGCTTCATCCAACGAAAAGATCTAAAAATGTCACGATCCCATTCCGGTCTGGCCTCATAGTCAGTGATGAGCTTTATAAAAAATTAAAACCGGTAGAAACAAATACTTTTACTGGCTTCTTTATAAAAGACTTTGAAAAAACAGCCGGAATTGCTAAAAACCTTGCACCAGAAGGCAGCTCTTATTCTTCTGAAAATCATCATTATGAAATACAAGTCAGCGGGACGATGTATCAAAATCAAATGAATATGTTCAGAATGATGTTATTCATCGCATTATTAATTGGTGCTGTTTTCTTCATTGCAGCAGGTAGTTTCTTATATTTCCGATTGTACGCAGATCTTGAATATGATAGACGCCAATATTTAACGATTAAAAAGGTAGGTTTGACAGATCAAGAATTGAACAAAATTGTTACCCAGCAGCTTGCGTTGTTATTTTTTGTTCCGATTGTCGTAGCATTTGTTCATAGTGCATTTGCCTTTATGGCACTACAAAGCTACTACGCATTATCGATCGCGTCAGAAATGATTATTGTCCTTGCAAGCTTTCTGATTGCTCAATTGATTTATTTCTTCCTTATTCGTTATCGTTATTTGCGAAATTTGAAGAAAACGTTAATTTAGTATTATCATAATTAAACATTATGTATTGTCCTTTAGAGGAAGAACAGATTATAACTGATCTTCCATTCCAAAGGATTTTTTAGTTGAAATAACCAAACTTAATAAGGTGAACTTTTCAAAATCCTTATAATTAATAAATGAATCGAATTTAATCACATTAAATGTAATGAAAGTGTTTACAAAGCCAAACTCGTTTTTTATTATAAAAATAAAGAAAAATATCGTTTTTCTATTATGAATTATCTGTAAATAATAATCTCTAAACTTACTTTATTACGATCTAATTGAAAAATCTTTAGAAAGGTCGATGCATTTATGAGGATAAAAGTATTATTAGTTTGGTACGGAGTTAATGTCCAATGATACGC
The DNA here is from genome assembly GCF_058781025.1 of Heyndrickxia sp. FW510-T9. Classification (NCBI taxonomy): domain Bacteria; kingdom Bacillati; phylum Bacillota; class Bacilli; order Caryophanales; family Bacillaceae; genus Heyndrickxia; species Heyndrickxia sp. FW510-T9. Next base: position 5,497 of record NZ_JBYSWK010000080.1, read on the forward strand.
TTTATCTGGAACAATTGGTGGCGACATAAGGAAAGGTTTATTCTATTGCTCGTTGGGGCTTTAATTGTCAGTTCTGGGTTGAGCTATCTTGTTGGCTTATCACAATCAAATAAGGGAACGGTTGTAAAAGAATTAGAAAGGCATTGGACTTCGTCCTATGACATTGTTGTTCGACCTGAGGGTTCAAGAAGCTCTACGGAAACAGATCATTTAATGGAACCAAACTATTTAAGCGGATTATCTGGTGGCATCAGTTTAGATCAATATAAAACGATAAAAAGCATCGATGGGGTGAAAGTTGCTGCTCCAATTTCGATGATTGGTTATGCTTCCGTTATTGTTAATTTTCCTAAAATAAAGATAAAAGGAAATGGGCTATATCGTCTACAAGAAAAAAAGGTAACAGATATTGGTTCTCGGGACTACGTTGAAACAAATAACTTTTATTTTCCTAATAATACATGGAGTGCGTATAGTAAGGAACCTAGTTACGGTGTTGGAGTATTTGAAGGGGATTTAAGCACTACCACACAAGTATTAATTGCGGGAATAGACCCGAAGCAAGAAGCGAAGCTTGTTGGTTTGAACCAAGCGATATTAACTTTGGGAGACAGTCGGTATTTTAAATCTACTGATGCTAGTTACAGTGAACCTATTCCTTATTTCAAAGAACCAATAGAACAGATTTATTTACCTATTATTGTAAACCGTCAACCTATGGTCAATCAAAAAATTAGTTATTCTATACAACGCCTTGATTTACCTTTTTATAATACGAATGTTGCAAACAAAACAATGGAAAAAGTTAAAGCAAAGGGTGGACGTAAATATTTGGATTCCGTTCCATTGGCGACAGATAGTAAGAAGTATGAATACTCCTTTTCCTTTCAAAAAGCTTATGAAAAGATGATTGAACAAGTAACAGGTGTGGATCTAAATACTGGGAAACCTTCCTTAACTGTTACGGATAGTATGGAAGATCAAGGACTTACTATTGAACAAAAAACAAGTTCCCTCAATTACGAAAAAGTAACAAGCCCGTTTCCAAACAGGTGGCCGATTAGTTACAATTTGAAGGCTCCTACTAATATTAGTGAGGGGGACGGCTTATTTCGAACCACGATTTTATTTAGCGAAGATTCTTTAAAATGGCCAAGGTTAGTTCCTAAATTAATTGGATTATATGATCCGGAGAAATTAAAGGTTCCACAAGATCCATTAACACAATTACCGATGGAAACGTATCGACCGGCGTCCGCAAAGCTAGTACTTGATAATAATAAAGAGCCGGTAAATCCACCAATATTGATAAACCCAACAGATGGGGCATTTGATTTGTTGACGCAGCCACCTGCAATGCTAACTACAATCGAAGCAGCTTCTAAAATACTTGGCAACAAGCCTATTTCAGCGATTCGAATCAAAGTAGATGGTGTGGACCACTTAAGTGTGAAAAGCCAACAAAAACTTGAAAAAATTGCCGGTGAAATACGGAAAAAAACAGGGTTAATTACCGATATCACTCTTGGCTCCTCGCCGCAATCCGTACTCACGCATGTCCCTGCTACCGGGAGGGAGAAAGCACTCGGATGGATTGAACAGCCTTGGATCAATATTGGTTCGTCTTTTACAATATTTAAACAAACACAGTTAGGTTTTTCCAGCATTATTGCAAGTGTGATGGTAGTGGCAATTGTGTACGTGCTCGCTTCGAATTTAGTTTCCTTATTTGCAAGACGAAAGGAGTTTGCGGTTTTATTGTCTGTTGGTTGGAGACCTAATCAATTGGCGAAACTTTTGTTTATCGAAGCTACCCTTTTAGGCAGTTTTGTTGCCATAATTGCATGGATTATTCTCGGTTTTGTTTTATCGGCAACAGAAACGGAAATTACACCAACTCGATTTATTCTCGCAGGTTTGTTCGGACAATTCATTTATTTAATTGGTGCAATTGGTCCGGCAATGCTTACGAAAAAAATACGCCCATATGAAGCTATGCGAACAGGAGAAATATCTGGTGCAGCTTATCGATTCTTAAGGACTAGAGGTAGGATGACGATGGCTATAAATCATTTCATAGGAAAATGGAAGCGGGGAGTGCTATCGATTATAGCAATGGCGTTGCCAACGGCGTTATTAAGTCTTTTCCTATTTATTACCTTTCAGTTGCAAGGAACAATGTACACATCTTGGCTCGGACAATATGTTGCACTGGAAGTTGGTCCTTCACATTTTATTGCGATGGGAGTTGCCTTTGCTATTGCAATATTAACTACTGCTGAAATTATGTGGCAAAATATTGCGGAAAGGCAACCGGAAATAGCATTGTTGAAATCTGTTGGTTGGCGAAACAACCATATTCGCATGTTAATATTATGGGAAGGAATATTAAACGGAATTGTAGCGGGAATTTTAGGATTGATACTTTCCATTTTAATCATGTGGCTCTTATATAAACAATTTCCTACTGACCATATATGGTTTATTATCGCAACAGGTGTTATTCCGATTGTGGCAGGAGTGTTAGGAGCTGTCTTACCTGCGGAAAAGGCAGTTCGTATTCAGCCGGCACAAGCGATAGCACAATCTTATTCTAATCGAAACACAACGGAAAAAGTTCTAAAATGGTGTTTGGGGGCAATAGTTGTTGCTCTTTTAGTAGGGTTGATATTTGTGATTATAAGGCTAATTAGTCATTGAGAGTAAACCGGATTGGTAGTCTGTAAGCCAATCCGGATTCTCGATTTGGAATTTAAAGAACTTGAAGGACACACGATCCGTTATTCGTGACAAATTGGGTCAATTTCTTATGTTTGCGGACACCAGATCCGCTGATAGTAAAAAAGCAGTGATTTCCTAGTGTTTTTTCACACATAGCGTACTCAGTGTCCGCTTTCCTCTTAAATTCACCTCATTTTAATAAATTAACGGAATCTGAGTCCTCTTAAAATATTATGGTTGCCCCAAGCCTTCGTTTACCTAATTTTTTTATGACATTCCCCCTAGAAATATTGTATCCACAAAATTCTTTCTATATAATATATTTAGAATATTAAAATGAATGATTATTCATTCAGAAAGGGGAGGGAATATGGATTTAACAACAAGACTTCATAACACTTCAAAAGAAAGCGCTGACAAAATTGCATACTATTTCATGGATCAACCAACTAGTATTTAAAAATGAACAATGAAGATCGAGTCATCGCTACCTTACCAATGTTTCATGTCTTTAGTCTTACAGTCGCCGTAAATGCACCACTAATAAGCGGTGCAACTCTCTTAATCGCTCCAAAGTTTAGTCCAAATGACATATTTAAATTAGCCAAAAAATATGAAGCAACTATTTTTGCTGGAGTTCCAACTATGTATAATTTCTTATACCAATACTCAGATGGAGATCCAAAGGATTTTTCAAGCCTTCGCCTATGCATTTCCGGTGGAGCATCACTACCCGTTGCCTTATTGAGAAACTTTGAAATGAAATTTAATGTATTCGTTTCCGAAGGGTATGGTTTATCGGAAGCATCGCCTGTCACAGCTTTTAACCCACTTGACCGACCAAGAAAGCCGGGATCCATCGGTACTTCTATCTTAAATGTAAAAAATAAAGTAGTCGATGTACTAGGGCAGGAAGTTCCAGTTGGGGAAGTTGGAGAGCTTGTAGTACAAGGTCCTAATGTCATGAAAGGCTATTATAAAATGCCGGAAGAAACAGAGGCAACTATTCGTGATAGTTGGCTGTACACAGGGGATCTTGCCAAAATGGATGAGGAAGGCTATCTCTATATTGTTGATCGTAAAAAGGATATGGTATTAGTCGGAGGATTTAATGTTTATCCTCGAGAAATAGAAGAGGTATTATACGATCATCCGGATGTAGTGGAAGCAGCTGTCATTGGTATTCCGGATGCAGAACAAGGGGAAGCAATAAAATGCTTTGTTGTTGCAAAAAATAAAGAGTTAACCTCAGATGTATTAATGAGTTATTGTAAAGTAAGATTAGCAAAATATAAGCTTCCAAAATTCATTGAATTTATAGATGAGCTGCCGAAAAATACGACCGGGAAAATTTTAAGAAGAGCCTTAAAAGATCAACTCTCTTCTAAATAAGTGGAAAAAATGCAGAATAGTATTTTCTGCATTTTTTCATTATAGACCGACTTATTGAAACTCATCCGTATCAGCTGATATTGGAGAACCTGTCGAAGTATGCTGATTAATCCAATCGAGTGAACTTTGCGAAACATTGTCCCAGTTAGGAATTTGGGCTTGATGCTGTTCAACCCAACTCATGCAATATTGCGAGTCAATACCATATTCCTCACAGGCAGCCAAAAATGCTTGAATCGTTTCTTCCGTACAATTTTGCCAAGAACCACAGTTATCAACCCACACCTTTTCCATTTTAGACTGTACAGTTGGATCATTTACAAAATGACTAAATTGATTTCTATTCGTCACTAGTTGTACCTCCTTCATGTATATTGACAACGTCTTTAAGTATGTCCAAGGTTCCATTAAACAAACGATGGAAAAGAAAATAGCTCTATCAAAAAGGTTTTTTACAAAAAGTGTTGAAATAAATATGGAGGATCAAAAAAGGGGTGTAGAAATGAGTAATATTGTTTTAGATGTGAAAGATTATATTGGATATGTGACTCTTAATAGGGCAGAAGCTATGAATGCATTTAACTATGATACTTTATGCGAGCTTGCAAGTGTTGTGGAATCGATTAGGTCGAATCCTGAAATAAGAGTGGTCGTCTTTCAAGGATCTGGTGATAAAGCTTTTAGTGTAGGAGCAGATTTGAAGGAAAGAAAAACACTTTCAGAGCAAGAAGTTCGCCGAAATGTATATAAAATCGGAGAAGTTTTTTCTGCAGTTGAAAAACTGCCACAACCAACAATTGCTGCCATGAATGGCTATGCTTTTGGCGGTGGAATGGAGCTTGCGCTTGCCTGTGATTTTCGGATTGCAGTGAGTGATGCAGCAATGGGGCTAACGGAAACAAGTCTTGCTATTATTCCTGGTGCTGGTGGAACACAGCGACTGCCGCGTTTAATTGGAGAGGCAAAGGCGATGGAGCTTATTCTAACAGCGAAAAGAATGACAGCTGATGAAGCTTACCACTACGGCGTTGTAACAAAAACAGTGGATCGGGAACATTTTCACCAATCAGTAAACGAGTTTGCTAACAAGATCCTTGCAAATGGACCGATTGCTATTCAACAAGCTAAATTCGCCATCAAAAACGGAATGAACGCTGACCTGCAAACAGGTCTGGAAATTGAAAGAAAGGCATATGAAATAACAATTCCAACTGTGGACCGGGTCGAGGCACTACAAGCTTTTTCAGAAAAAAGGAAGCCTAACTTTAAAGGGAAGTAATCTATTTTCGCGATACTATTTTGATAGTATCGCTATATTTATGAAAATTTTCTCCTTGTGATTAAAAATAAGAGTATATATAATGGAAATATTATTTTGAAAATTTTGTGTGCTTGAGCATATCCGAGGTGATGAGTGTTGGAAGCTTCTTTAGAAAAATCATCAAATTTTCGTAAAGGTATACAATCAGGGTTAAGTATTGCGATTGGCTATTTCCCGATTGCATTAGCATTTGGGTTATTATCTAAAACTACCGGATTAACATTATTTGAAACGGTTTTGATGAGCTTAGTTGTTTTTGCTGGGGCCAGCCAATATATGTCTCTTAGTCTAATTGCTTCAGGTGCGGGAGCATTTGTTATTATCTTTACGACATTTGTAGTAAATATCCGTCATTTTTTAATGTCAGCATCGTTAAATGAAAAAGTGGAAAAAGAAAAACCTTTCATTAAAAGTATATATGCTTTCGGTATAACGGATGAAACATTTTCCGTTATGGCGACGAAGGAAGGTCGTGTCAGTACAGGATATGCATTTGGGGTAATTATTATTTCTTATGCAAGCTGGGTGATCAATTCGGGGATAGGATACGCAATTGGAGCAAGTCTCCCACAAGTATTGCAAGAAAGTATGACAGTTGCTCTTTATGCAATGTTTATTGGACTTTTAGTTCCTTCATTAAAGAAGAGCATGAAGGTTGTCTATTTAGCTGTACTCGCCGCTATTTTCAATAGTATTTTCATATTTTCAAAGTCACTAGAGGATGGGTGGGCAATTGTCACCTCAACTATTTTATCCGCCATTATTGTGGAGGCGACTGAGGCTGTTAAACGTAGAAAGAGGGGGATAAACGATGAGTAGTTCGGTTGTTTTAATCATTATTGGTATGGCGATTGTTACATACATACCAAGGATGCTTCCGCTTGCGTTATTTCGTGGGAAGTCGATGCCACCATTTTTGGAAGGAGTATTGCGAAATGTTCCTTATGCAATATTAGGAGCCCTTATTTTTCCTAAAATATTTCTCATTCAAGATGATATTTGGTTTGGGATAACCGGTGCAGCTGCAGCTTTAATTTTAGCTTTTATAGGAGCAAATGTAATAATTGTTGTCCTCGGGTCCATTGGAGTGTTAAGTCTATATTCTCTAATATTTTAAATTAAAGTCTCAGATGAAGTAGATTTGAATATATTGAAGTATGACTATTTTATCCTGAGGGTGAACTAATGAAAGCATCACTATTTATACATCCAAATGAATTATTAAGGTATTGTGCTATCGGTGACTCATTAACTGTTGGAGTAGGCGGCTCTACCTATTTTGTAAAAGGTTTCATCTCTAAATATTTGTGGCTATTAAGAAAATCGCATAATAAGCCCATTGTTCCGTATATATATGGGAAAAGTGGGGCAACCACTTCTGATATATTAAAAATGATACATCATCCTTTTGTAAAAGAAGGAATCATATGCTCAAACATTATTACGCTTACGGCAGGCGGCAATGATCTTATCGATGCAGCAAAGACTTTCTTGAAAGACAAAAATGAAAAGGATTTTTTACTTGCAGTTGATCATGGCAAAAAAAATTTAGCGGCCATTATTGATACGATTTTAAAAATGAAGAATGATGGGGAACCATATATTATTCGAATGAGCAATCTGTATGACCCATTTGAAAATATTCCAGGGACGGATAAATGGGTGGAAGCTTTTAATCGGGGAATCGAACAGCTCTCTTCCCCACCGGTTATAAAAGTAGCAAATATACATGATTTATTTAAAGGAAGAACGAATGAATTACTGGCAAACGATCATGTTCATCCGAATTATAAGGGATATTCTATTATTGCAGATGCACTATTTGAGCTTGGTATCGAACCACTATAAATGGTAAAGGGGCAAGTTAATATCTTGTCCTTTTACTATTATGTCACTTTGCCCTGGCTAAATTGCTGTGCTAAATCTAATATTAATTGGGAATAATTTTTACCATGACTTTAAAAACTTAATATTACTGTTCTATTTCCTCGTAATTCTTTCTACATTTATATAAGAGGACAAGAAGGGAGGAGAAGCTGATCATGTTAAGAAAGTGGGCTTTTCGTGCAGTAGTAGCATATTTGCTTTTCGGTATACTAATGTATGTGTATTTATTTTACATAGCAAATTCTACAATTCCTGCTGGTTTAAAAGGGACAAGCGTCGATCCATCTACATTTTTAAATAGCAGAGAATTAATGCTTAGTGAAGAATATTCCAAGATTAGGAATTTATTATTTTTTATCTCGACTCCATATGAATGGGTTTTTTATTTTCTGGTGCTAATATTTGGAGTTTCAAGAGGGTTTGAAAGATGGGCTAAAAACACATCCAAATTTCATATTATCCAATCCGCAGTGTTTTTGTTTCTGTTATACCTTTCGGCTTTTGTGGCAACATTTCCGCTAGATTTTATTTCGTATAAGTTTTCAAAAATGTACCATATCTCTACACAAGCCTTTGCTGGATGGATGAAGGATGAATTTATTGATTTTTGGGTGAATTTAGCGATTATGTTTATCATTGTGACGGTTCTTTACGCTTTAATGAAGAGGTTTAAGAAAAGATGGTGGCTTCCAGCTTGGCTTTTATCGATCCCATTTACTATATTTTTGATGTTCATCCAGCCGGTTGTGATTGACCCGCTTTATAATGATTTCTATCCTTTAAAGGATAAGGCACTGGAGACAAAAATTTTAACACTGGCAGAAAAGGCACATATTCCCGCTAAGCATGTTTATGAGGTGAATATGTCTGAAAAAACTAGTTCACTTAATGCATACGTGACCGGTATTGGTTCTAATGCCAGGATTGTTTTGTGGGATACAACCCTTAATCAATTAAATGATAAGGAAATCTTATTTATCATGGCCCATGAGATGGGGCATTATGTTGAGAAGCATATATATTTTGGGATAGCGGGATATTTATTATTATCATTAGTGGGACTATGGTTAACCTCTATTCTGATGAATAGATTTGAAAGTAAAAAAGGAGAGCAATTGAAAATCAACGGAGTTTCAGCATTAAGCTCCTTACCGTTGTTTTTGCTCATTATCTCTATTTTACTATTCGCGGTTAGCCCTTTAACAAATTGGGTTTCTCGCTATGAAGAAACACGGGCAGACCGCTATGGGCTTGAAATGACACATAATCAGAAAGCAGCTGTTCAAACGTTTCAGGATCTGACAAAGTCAGGACTTAGTCAAGTGAATCCCCCTTTACTAGTGAAAATTTTCCGATATGATCATCCGACTATGTTAGAACGAATACGAATGATAGAAAATTTTCAATACAAGAAATCAAAACCTTAATAAAAAATCCCTCTGGTAAGAGGGATTTTTTCATCAAGTTTGAAACTAGTGGATTTGTTATTTACAATCCAAAACGTTCTTCAAGAGCTTTTAATTCTTTTGTTAACCTCATAAAGAGCTCTTTGTCTTTTTTATCTAATGCATGATCAATTTCACATAGAATTTGTTCCTTTTGCCGTTTTAAAACTAATTCGTTCAAAATCATATCTGAGTATATTTGCATCATCAATTTTTCATTTTGTAGCTGTGTCATCGCATAATCCTTCATCAATTCTGTGTAAGATTTCTTTCTTTCCATCGATGATCACCTCTTTTGCTTTTAAGTATTATAGCAAAAAAGAACCAGATAATCAACAGAACAATTGTAATTTTCTGATAAAGAGAATTATCATTGTCGACTGATTAAATGACATTATTATTCACAATTCTGCATTTTCCTCTAAAGATTTCTGATTTTCCTGAAGATATAATGACAAAATTGGAAGGACATGCAATTATAGGATTATCCCGTATACAATAGCGATTATTTCAATATGGGGAGCGAATGCATTCTGAGGTAATGGAATCACAGGATTGTTTTATTTATCTTTTAGAT
>NZ_JBYSWK010000081.1:0-14527 GCF_058781025.1 Heyndrickxia sp. FW510-T9
TCAATACCAGATTCAGAAGTTACGATTAATGTATATGTTCCTTCTGCTTTGACTACTGTACCACTTGTAATAGCATCACCATTTAATGTCGCTGTTCCTTTATCAAATGTAATCGTTACATCTTTATTATAGTAAGCATTGTCTTCCACTCCACTTACTACTGGCGCTGTTTTATCAATAGTGAAGTTCACTGTTGTCACATTACCAGCTTTAGAAGTTACGACTAATGTATATGCTCCTTCTGCTGTGACTACTGTACCATTTGTGAAGGCTTCGCCATTTAATGTCGCTGTTCCTTTATCAAATGTAATCGTTACATCTTTACTATAGTAAGCATTGTCTTCCACTCCGCTTACTACTGGTGCGGTTTTGTCAATAGTAAAGTGCACAGTTATTTCAATACCAGATTCAGAGGTTACGACTAATGTGTATGTTCCTTCTGCTGTGACTACTGTACCACTTGTGAAGGCTTTGCCATTTAATGTAGCAGTACCTTTATCAAATGTAATCGTTACATCTTTATTATAATAAGCATTGTCTTTCACACCGCTTACTACTGGTGCGGTTTTATCAATAGTAAATTTCACTGTTGTCACAATACCAGCTTCAGAAGTTACGACTAATGTATATTTTCCTTCTGCTTTGACTACTGTACCACTTGTAAAGGCTTGACCATTTAATGTCGCTGTTCCTTTATTAAATGTAATCGTTACATCTTTATTATAGTATGCATTATTTTCTACACCACTTACTACTGGTGCGGTTTTTTCAATCTTCACTTCTACAGATTTTGCATCTTCTGTATTTCCTGCTTTGTCCACACTTCGATAGTTAACAGTGAATTTTCCTTCATTAGATAGCTTAATTTCTCCAGAGTAATCTTGCCATTCACCATCATTCACTCTGTATTGTGTTGATTGTACACCTGAGTTATCATCGGATGCAGAAAGCGCTACTGTCACATCAGATGTATACCAACCATTTTCACCTTTAGTACCCGTTACTTTAGCTGTTGTGGCCGGAGCTGTTTTATCAATTTTTATTTCTTTAGTTTGAACAGCTTCCACATTACCTGCATTGTCTTTACTTTGATATTCAAGGACAGATGTTCCTTCATTCGTAAAGGCAATTGGTTCTGAGTAATCCTTCCATTCTCCATCATTCACTTTGTATTGAGTTGACTTTACTCCAGTGAAATCATCAGTAGCTGTAAGTTTAACTGAAACATCAGAAGTATACCAGCCATTTTTTCCTTCAGTTCCAGTAACCGTCGCTGTTGTGACAGGAGGTGTTGCATCTGTTACATTTATAATTATTTCTTTTACTGCAGAGTTTTGTCCCGCGTCATCAACAGTAAGTTTTACTTTATTCTCCCCTATTGTTAATCCGTTGATGGATGCTTTAAATGTTCCATCTTGATTTAAAGTAATCGGGGTAGTACCTTCTTGCTTTTCACCGTTGCTGTTTGTTAATTCATACTTAGCATGTAGTTTTGAATTGACATCGAAATCTTCATCTACCGCATCAACTACTGCAGGAGCCAAATCGATATACTTGTCAACAATACTACCGGAAAGTTCAAAGCTTGTACTTGTAGCTGAATATCTATCTTCTGTTACAATTTTCGGTGCTGACGATTTAATAAAAATTGGATATAGATCTACCGGTGCAACATCTACAGAGGTTATGTTTCCTTGTTTATCGGTAGTATAAGTATATATCGAGAGCACATATACTCCATCTGGTGCTTTCACTTTTTTACTAGTATTCCAATCCGTGTAGGTTCCATCAAACTTAACTGTTTTTGCGCCAGTTGTTGTTGAACTGTTCCCTACAATATATCCAAAATCGACATCTTCTTGTGTTGGATCCCAAAGTTCAATAATAGTGTTCTTTTGACTATTATAGAACTCATAACGAACTGTAGTACTATCTAATTTTCCATCACCATTTGGCGAAATATCATAGCTATCAATTGAAAAGCTCTTTAATCCTGTTGGCGGAGAAAAGTTAGCAGCGAATGGTAAAATTAATTTTGTTTTACCATTTTTATTGTTAATGTGAACATATCCTAATAACTCATTACCTGTAGTTCCTGTCCCTTTAGGAACAGTTAAAGTTACTTTCAATGCTTGCTCACCAGATCCTGGTAGCGTAAAGCTTGACATGTCAACCGTAACGTTCGCACCTGCTAGTGTACCGGTCGCAGCCTTTGTCGTTTCAACTGTAACATCATAATCACTTGCATTACCAGTTAGGTTTTTCACTTTAACATCTTTAGTAATGGTTATTGCATTACCTGTTGCAACGTTTCCGAAAGTAATTGTTCCTTTGATATTATCAATATTGGTATGAGTACTATCATAAGTTGTTTTGTCATATGAATATGCCAACGCTTCTGTTGTTGCAGCTTGAAGCGGCTGAACAAGTCCAGGTCCTTGGGCAAAGACATCATATTTTTTCGTGTCAAGTTGTTTCGCAGTGTTAGAGATTGCTACTTTAATATCGAATGGAGACCAATTTGGATGTTGTGATTTAAGTAATGCTGCAATACCTGCGACATGCGGTGTAGCCATACTTGTACCAGTAAAACGATCATATGCCTCATCATATGATGCATCTGGATAGTCCTTCCCATAAGCTGGAACGGACGACATAATATTTGTTCCCGGTGCTGTAATATCTGGCTTTAAATCATAATTAGGATTTGCTGGACCACGGGAACTGGAATCATTCACATCATCCCCAGTAGTCTGGCCAGTTGTATAGTTACTGAATGTTACCTTGCCTGTTTTTCCACCTAATGCAGTGGCTAGTGCATTTCCATCCGTATATGACATTGCGAATGATGGAATGAACGTAAATGAATCTCCTAAAAAGGCATTATCAGGTGGCCCCGGTGTTCCAGAACCTGATTGTGAATTATAAATAATGACCCCTTTGGCTCCTGCATCTTTTGCTGCTGCCAATTTTTCAACATAAGCAATGGTTCCACGAGAAACAAGTGCAACTTTGCCTTTAACATCTAGACCTTTATAGTCATCTGCTGATCCAACGTTTGGTACTGGTACTAAGTCCATTTCACCAGTAAGCACTCCAGCAGGATCCTGTCCAGATTTCCAAGCCATCATATCAAGGACGGATTCTTTTGAATACGTACCTCCTTCAATTTTTACAGTTGCTTTTTTCGTTGCTTCAGGAACAGTAGAGTTTGCTACAGAAATAGCAAATGCCGCTGTAGAAGGGCTTCCGATTGTTCCTCTGTTTGGACCGTCGTTACCAGTTGCAACAACTGCTGTTGTACCAGCAAGCATTGCATTATTAATAGCAATCGCATCAGATGATACTTGGCTATTAGTAGCGCTACCTAGTGATAAGTTAATGATATCCATTTTTTCCTGTACTGCTGTATCGATTGCTTTTATGATACCGGAATTGGACCCACTTCCGTATGCACCTAATGCTCTATAGGCATACAATTCAACTTTCGGTGCAATACCTATAACTTTCTTGCCCTGTGCGGCAATTGTTCCCGCAACGTGTGTTCCGTGTTCCGTGTAAAAAGGTTCACCAGTTTTTGCATCAAATTCCGCTTTTCCAGCTGGACGTTCTACTGGTGAAGTTTCATATGGATCATCATAGTCTCTAGTACGAGTATAATCTTTTGAGCTCGATTGATCGATGAAATTATGTCCACCTTTATAGACATCTTTTAACTCTGGGTGTAAGTAGTCAATCCCTGTATCAATAACTCCTACTTTTACTCCTTGTCCTTGATACCCTAATTTCCATACATCTGGCACATTTAGGTATGGGTTGTCCGTGTTCAACATCCCATCGGCAGATACGCCATCCCCTGATGGTTCTCCAAATGCTTTCATTTCAATATCCGGCTCTACAAATTGTACCCCTGGAAGTGAAAGTAAATCTTTTACTTGGCTCGCTTTTACTGTCATTGCGATACCGTTGAAAACTTCATTATAACGGAAGCCAAGCTTTGCATTAATACCTTTTGTACTTAGAGCATTTACAAATGTCTGTTGTTGGTTGACAACATTTTGACGTGCAGTCTGCTCCATCTTAGTGGAAAAAGACTTTCCTGCAATTTTATTAATACCTTTTGCCAAAGCGACTGGGTATTCTGTCATTCCAACAATTACGGATACCTCTTTATCGCCTGTTAAGTTTTGTAAATCAGGATGCAGTTCAGGTTTTTTAAGTAAATTAGTCTTTTCTTGGTCAATAATTTCCTTCATTTGATCTAGTGTTCCACTATCCATTTGAAGTTGGTTCTTTGCTGGTACATTACTTGTTGCTGCAGAACCATACAATGGAAATAGCATAGTGAAAACAATGGTTAATGCTAGTAAACTACTAAATATTTTTCGATAGTTGCTTGTTCTCAAGCAAATTTCCCCTCTCTACTTTTCCTCTTTCTAAATTGAAAAGCTTAAATAAATATACCCCCTAATCTTTCACCCCCATAAATAAAAACCGATTATTTTCAGATAATCCAAATTATTTTGAATTACGGATTTTATTATACTATACAATGTAATAAAATACTTCAAAAAAGTTAGAAAAATATAATATTTTGTAGTACTTTAATACCATACTGTAAAAAATGTATTATTATGTAACATTTTGTTAAATTGAAAAAAGCCATGTAGAGAATTCTCTACATGACCTTTTGTGTTTTTTCACTATAAAAATTACCGTTTTAACAACACCATTTACTAACTTGCAAATGTTCTTTATAGATTATTAGTATGATAGAGCTTAATCCTGCAGCGAATGCCATCCTTCCAAATGTTTCGGGTGGGAAAAACTAGCTTTTTTCAGTTAGTGAAGCTAGAGCTAGAGCAAACGCCATTTGTTTAAGTATCGCGGAAACAGCCAAAAGTAATGGCATTGATTTCTACGAACATAAAAAAGCTTTTGACGGACTTAACGAATCTAGTCATCCATCAAAACCCTGAAATTTCAGATCAATACATGCCCTGATCAAAAATGATTCAGGCAGAATGTAGAAAATAATGAAATAAGCCGTATATATGACTAAAAAAATCATAATATACGGCTATTTGTAATGCGTATTAGTAAGGTACGCTTATTTTTTATATTTCGGGATTACAGTTAAACTCCACTAGTTATGCTATTTTGTGTAAAGTTTCCAATTGTCCCTTAATAGAACCTTGACCATGTTTATAAGAAAAGGGGAACGCAAGAACCGTCCCCCTGTTTCGTATTTATTTTACTTTAACGCTTGCTGTTTTACTCTTATTTTTTGCCTTGTCTACTGCATATACTGTCAAGGTTGTACCTTTTTTCTGAGCTTTTATTTTGATTTTATAAGCTCCTTTGCTGTTTACAGTACCTTTGCCAAGAAGTTTTTTGCCGTTGTAAACGTAGACAGTTGCACTTTTTTCAGCTTTTCCGGAAACATAAGTTGATTTAGATGTTACCTTATCTACTGAAGGTTTTGCCGGTGGTGTTTTATCTACTACTTTAACAGTTGTAGCTTTGCTCACATTCCCAGCTTTATCAGTTGCAGTAACTTTAATTTGTGTTTCAGCCTTTTGTTTCTTAATTGTAAAGCTGTAGTTTCCAGATTTGTCGGCAGTTACAGTTTGTGTAAGTTTTCCAGCAATGTAAAGCTTCACTACTGCATTTGTTTCTGCTTTTCCTGTTACTGTTGTAGACTTATCTGAAACTTCTTTTACGGTTGGTGCATTTGGAGCTGTTTTATCAATAGTAAACTTCACTGTTGTTTTAATACCAGATTTAGATGTTACTACTAATGTATGTGTTCCTTCTGCTGAGACTACTGTACCACTTGTAAATGCTTTACCATTTAATGTAGCAGTACCTTTATTGAATTTAACTGTTACATTTTTATTATAGTAAGCATTGTCTTTAACTCCACTTACTACTGGTGCTGTTTTATCAATAGTAAATTTCACTGTAGTTTTGTTACCAGCTTCAGAAGCTACGACTAATGTATATGTTCCTTCTGCCTTGACTACAGTTCCACTTGTAAATGCTTTACCATTTAATGTCGCAGTACCTTTATCAAAG
Organism: Heyndrickxia sp. FW510-T9; assembly: GCF_058781025.1. Taxonomy (NCBI): domain Bacteria; kingdom Bacillati; phylum Bacillota; class Bacilli; order Caryophanales; family Bacillaceae; genus Heyndrickxia; species Heyndrickxia sp. FW510-T9. The sequence continues at coordinate 6,079 of NZ_JBYSWK010000081.1, forward strand.
GTAATCGTTACATCTTTATTATAGTAAACATTGTTTTTCACGCCACTTACTACCGGTGCTGTTTTATCAATAGTAAAGTGTACTGTTGTTACATTACCAGCTTCAGAAGTTACAACTAATGTATATGTTCCTTCTGCTTTCACTACTGATCCACTTGTAAAGGCTGTGCCATTTAATGTTGCAGTTCCTTTATCAAAGGTAATCGTTACATCTTTATTATAGTAAGCATTGTTTTTCACGCCACTTACTACTGGTGCAGTTTTGTCAATAGTAAAGTGCACTGTTGTCACAATACCTGCTTCAGAAGTTACGATTAATGTATATGTTCCTTCTGCTTTCACTACTGTACCACTTGTAATAGCATTACCATTTAATGTCGCAGTTCCTTTATCAAAGGAAATCGTTACATCTTTATTATAGTAAGCATTGTCTTTTACTCCACTTACTGCTGGTGCTGTTTTATCAATAGTGAATTTCACAGTTGTTTTGTTACCAGCTTCTGTTGTTACGGTTAATGTATATGTTCCTTCTGCTTTTACTACTGTACCACTTGTAAAGTCTTCACCATTTAATGTCGCTGTTCCTTTATTAAATGTAATCGTTACATCTTTATTATAATAAGCATTATTTTCTATACCACTTACTTCAGGAGCAACTTTATCAATCTTCACTTCTACAGATTTTGTATCTTCTGTGTTTCCAGCTTTGTCCACACTTCGATAGTCAACAGTAAATTTTCCTTCATCAGATAGCTTAATAGGCTCTGAGTAATCCTTCCATTCACCATCATTCACTCTGTATTGTGTTGATTGTACACCAGAATTATCATCGGATGCAGAAAGTGCTACTGTCACATCAGATGTATACCAACCATTTTCACCTTCAGCTCCTGTTACTAAAGCTGTAGTTACCGGTGGTACATTATCAGTAGCGTTAACCAAAATTTCCTTTTCTGCATAATTTTGTGCTGCATCTTCAACAATAAGTTTTACTTTATTTTCGCCGTGTGTTAATCCCTTAATGGATACATTAAATGTCCCATCTTGATTTAAAGTAATTGGGGAAGTACCTTCTTGCTTTTCACCATAACTGTTTGTTAACTCATAGCTAACATGTAATTTTGAGTTGACATTATATTTTTCGTTAAATTCTTTTTTAACTATTGGAAGCCAATCGATATAAGAGTCTTTAATACTTCCTGAAAGATCATAGCTTGTACCGAAAGTTGCAAAGTTATCATCCGTTTCAATTTTCGGGCTTGTAGTCTTCACAAAAATTGGATCTATCGGTGAATCTGGTACAACCACAGTATTACCCTTTTTTGTATACAAGTTGAGCCCATATACGCCATCGGTTGCGTCTATCTTTTTACCTGCAGTAGAAGTATAACTTCCATCAAATATAAGTTCGTTCGGTCCTACCGCTGTCGAACTATTTTTCAATATATATCCGACAACTTTGCCTGCCAATGCATCATAGATGTCAATTTGAGTTGTACTTTGAGCATCATAGAATTCATAATGAGCTTTAGTACTATCTAATTTTCCATCAGCATTTGGAGAAATATCATAGTTATCAATTGAAAAACCCTTTAAACCTGTAGGAAGAATAAAGTTTGCTGCAAATGGTAAAATTAAGTTTGTTTTACCATTAGTAATGTGAATATAGCCTAATATTTCATTTCCGCTTTTCGCTCCAGCTCCATTTGGAACATTTAAAGTTACATTTAATTTTTGGTTATCTGTTAAAGTGAATTTCTCCTGATCCACAGTTACATCAGCATTTTCTAGTGTTCCTGTCGCTTTCCTTGTAACTTCTACGGAAACGGTATAATCACTTGCATTACCAGTTAAATTCTTTACTTCAATCTCTTTCGTTATTTTAGTAGCTTCATTTGCATCTGGTACTACATTTCCGAATGTAATAGTACCTTTTACATTTGGATATGATTTTCCTGAGAATGAAGTTCTATCATATGAATATGCCAACGCTTCTGTTGTTGCAGCTTGAAGCGGCTGTACACGTCCAGGGCCTTGTGCAAAAACATCATATTTTTTCACATCAAGTTGTTTCGCAGTGTTTGAGATTGCTACTTTAATATCCCATGGAGTCCAATCTGGATGCTCTGATTTAAGCAATGCTGCAATACCTGCGATATGTGGTGTAGCCATACTTGTACCAGTAAAACGATCATATGCCTCATCATATGATGCATCTGGATAGTCCTTACCATATGCTGGAACGGACGACATAATATCTGTTCCTGGTGCTGTAATATCTGGCTTTAGATCAAAATTAGGATTTGCTGGACCACGGGAACTGGAATCATTCACGTCATCACCAGCAGTCTGGCCAGTTTGGTAGTTACTGAATGTCACCTTGCCTGCATTTCCACCTAATGCATCGGCTAGTTCTTTTCCATCCGTATATGACATTTGGAATGATGGAAAGAACGTAAATGAATCTCCTAAAAAGGCATTATCAGGTGGCCCCGGTGTTCCAGAACCTGTTAGTGAATTATAAATAATGATTCCTTTTGCCCCCGCAGCCTTTGCTGCTGCCAATTTATCCACATATGCAATGCTTCCACGAGAAACAAGTGCAACCTTGTCTTTAACATCTAGAGCTTTATAGTCATCTGTTGATCCAAAGTTTGGTACTGGCACTAAGTCCATTTCACCAGTAAGCACCCCAGCAGGATCCTGTCCAGATTTCCAAGCCATCATATCAAGGTCTAATACCTTTGAATACCCATTGGCATCAAATTTTACAGTTGCTTTTTTCGTTGCTTCAGGAACAGTAGAGTTTGCTACAGAAATAGCAAATGCCGCTGTAGAAGGGCTTCCGATTGTTCCTCTGTTTGGACCACTGTTACCAGTTGCAACAACTGCTGTTGTACCAGCAAGCACTGCATTATCAATAGCAATCGCATCAGATGCTACTTGGCTATTAGTGGCGCTACCCAGTGATAAGTTAATGATATCCATTTTTTCCTGTACAGCTTTATCGATAGCCGCAATGATACCGGAATTAGCTCCACTTCCGTATGAACCTAATGCTCTATATGCATGCAATTCTACTTTCGGTGCAATACCAATAACTTTCTTGCCTTGTGCCGCAATTGTTCCTGCAACGTGTGTTCCGTGTTGCGTGTAAAAAGATTCACCATCGGAGTTAAATTCCGCTTTAGAAGCTGGACGATCAAGTGGTGTTGTTTCATATGGATCATCGCCTCTATTACGAGCATAATTTTTTGTGCTCGATTGATCGATGAAATTGTGTCCACCGGCATAGACAGCTTTTAATTCTGGGTGTTCGTAGTCAATCCCTGTATCAATAACTCCTACTTTTACCCCTTGTCCTTGATACCCTAGTTTCCATACATCTGGGACATTTAGATATGGGTTGTCCGTGTTCATCATCCCATCGGCGGATAAGTTATCATCATCACCTGATGGTTCTCCAAAAGCTTTCATTTCAATATCAGGCTCTACAAATTGTACTCCTGGAAGTGATAGTAAATCTTTTACTTGGCTCGCTTTTACTTTCATCGCGATACCGTTGAAAACTTCATTATAACGGAAGCCAAGCTTTGCAGTAATACCTTTTTTACTTAGAGAATTTACAAATGTCTTTTGTTGATCGACAACATTTTGTCGTGCAGTCTGCTCCATCTTAGTGGAAAAAGATTTTCCTGCAATTTTGTTAATTCCTTTTGCTAAAGCGACTGGGTATTCTGACATTCCAACAATCACCGATACCTCTTTATCGCCTGTTAAGTCTTGCAAATCAGGATGTAAGGAAGGTTTTCCTTGGAATTGTTCCTTCTCCTGATCAATAATTTCCTTCATTTGTTGCAGTGTTCCACTATCCATTTGAAGTTGGTTCTTTGCTGGCACATTATTTGTTGCTGCAGAACCATACAACGGAAATAGCATAGTGAAAATAATGGTTAATGCTAGTAAACTACTAAATATTTTTCGATAGTTGCTTGTTCTCAAGCTGATTACCCCTCTCTACTTCTTCTCTATCTAAATTGAAAAGCTTAAATAAATAACTCCTACTCTTTCACCTCCGTATATAAGAACCAATTATTGTCAGATAATCCAAAGTATTTTGAATTACGAATTTCATTATACAATAGAATTTAATAAAATACTTCAAAAAAGTAAGAAAAATATAATATTTTGTAATATTCTTTTACTTTTTGTTACAATACTGTAATTAATGTATTAATTTGTAACATTTTGTTAAATAAAAAAATACCCTGCAGATAATTCTCTACAGGGCTTTTTTGTATTTTTTCACTATTAAAATTTGCTGTTTTATCCACATAAATTGTCTTTTAGATTAATGATCTTAAACCTTTCAGGAGCATTATTTCAATTGTAGCTGCTGAATTATCAACCTAACTACTGCATTTGTTGTATTTTTTTTATTTACGAATCCAATTACTAACTTACAGAGATTGTAGAATATTAGTATGATAGAGCACGTTTCCCTAGTTGATTATAGTGGTAAGTCATTTGACTATAAGTCATAAACTTTTGTTTCCCATCCATTGGATCAACGTAATAAAAACCTTTTTTATCATACCCCGTTAATGCAACAGCATGTGACATATTAATACCCCAATAAACAAATTTCCCCCACATACAAACTACTTTTCCTTTTTTCAATTGTGACTGAATTTGAGAAATCGTCGCACCTGTCATATTCTTGTAACTTCCGGTGTATTTAATTGTCATAGCTTTTAATCCTGGTGGATAGATAGCTGATCCACTAGAATTATACGGACTACCAATAAATCCTTTATTCGGGTTACTTGACCTAGGCATTTCTTTTGCCATTTGCAGTTTTGTTACGTTAGCTCCCTTACCTCCTGCATGGTTAACCATCATGGTGAATGCTGTTATTTCACAACCAGTTGGTAGTTCGGGTCTCTGACCGATTGCTTTTACATTTAATTTAACCATATCTTTGTTGTTTACAAGAAAGATATTATCTTTAGTATTAGGGGCTAATTTAATAACATTCTCTGTTGTTTTTGATGTTGATCCTTTTGCAGTAGAGTTTGAAACCTTCTTTGGAGTTATCAACTTAGATGCTTTTGCAGAAACATACCCCATTTTCTTCCCAACTTTAATTTTATACGCACCTTTTACGTAGCCCTTCCCTTTTGTCCATTCTACATAGACGTACTTTTGTCCGCGTTTTACCTTTACTAGACGTTTTGATTTAGGGTCCGCTGTTACATTCACATATGTATATGAATCTAATATTTGAACAGTTTTAGACTTCGTTTTCGCTAAAACACTTGTATTAGTAGTTAGAACTACGGAAGCTATCACAACAATTGAAGTAAGTAATACAATAAATTTTTTCATTCTTTCCCCACCATTTTTGTAAAAATATTTATCTCCAGTATCAATCAGTAGTCTATTAATGTTTCTATTAAAATGAAAATCAGTGAATACTGTTATGTGATCCACTAAATAACAACCAGCTAACAAAACTAGTATTATTTTCCTATTCTATTATTATTTTAAAGTATGAAAAATTGATGTCAACAGTTTTTGATAAAATTTTACAAAAATCTTGAAGGAAGATAACTCTAAATGGTAAAAAAATAAGCAGCTTAATTAGCTGCTTGAGTTAATAGGATATTGTAACTGAATAAAATTGAAGGACTCGAGTTCTACTAGTTAGTATTTTATGATTTGTCCTCGCTCCTTAAATTCATGCTTTTTTGAATAATAATTATCTTTTTTTTATTTATTTTTAATCTTTTTCTCATAATATATGTGTATATTATGGGAAAGTTTAAAGGAGGTGAAATAATGTGGATTCGAATTATTCCGGTAATATTATTTAGTATCACAGCATTCTCACTAGTAGCATTTCAATCACTTGAAATTGTACATGCATTTTTTGACTTTATAGCTGATAAAACAAATATTAAATAATTTACATAAATTAAAAAGCCTTTCTCTAATTAAGAGAAAAGCTTTTTTTGAGTTTTTTAAAGAGTATTATCCTTAATAGTGGATAATTTGCTCCATTCTACTCTATTTATTTTAGCTAGTTTTAACTTCAGCATTTTTTTCTGGTGGATTTTAACTAGCAAATATAACCCACCCTGCATGCACACTACTGCACCCAAATGCCGAACAGCAAAGGACAAAGTGGGTGTAGGATGAAGATTTTGCGATATTTAAATCAAAGAAATAAGATCCCACCAACAATCATTTCGAGAGAAGAAAGAGGGTGTTCTCTTGTTTCGTTTGAAAGAAAACTTACTCTGTAGAGTTCATAGTAATTACTTTAACTTATCTTGTAAAATTATCTTTGTTAATCTATTCAAAAATTCTTTATAATATTCACTTTGATAATGTGAATATGAAAGACCAAAAGGATAGTTAATATCCCCGATAAAATTAGTATCAGTTAAGTCAATAGTTTTAACGTTAGGCAGTATATACATAAAATAATTGTCAAGTTTTTCCCAAAAGTAATTATTGCGCCTTATTAGATTAGGATCTTTGAAATTTTTAATGTTTCTATTTTCATCAAAATAAACTGGCGTAAACCGACCTTTATTTAAAATGATTCTTTCTTCTGAAATAATTTTCTTTATTTCAGAAACAAATGTATGAGCTGCCTTTTTCCAGAGATTAAAATATTTATCATTATCTGAATGGTCAATTATTTCTACTAACGGTAATTTTTTCACATTCTCGTTTCTCTCTAAAATATAACTTCCTGTAACATATTGATTCTCCCCAAGTTTTAACACTGATTTACATGCATCTGGATAGAGGTCAATAATAAAATAATCTGGATCTGCTTGTATTAATTTATCAAAGAAAGATTTATCAAAATCCATTTTAAGAAAATCGACATCATTTTTGCTAATATTTTCAAGTATATCTAAATCTAAGCTACTTTTCTCTGATACAAGACTTATTAATGATGAATGGAATTGGGTAAATACACAATCGAAAATATTCTTATAACCGGGATTAAAGTATGAACTAGAATTAAAAGCATTTCTACTAAAACAAGTTCCTAATACAGCTACCTTCATTACATCTTTTTTATTCACATTTTTTTCTGCGACCAAAATGGAAAGTGTTTTTGATTTATTTATTAATAGCTTTGCCTGAAAACAATCATTTTTACCTTTTATGCTAAAAGAATGAAAGTCTCTTTTTTTAACAGTGGATATATCAATAAATAAATCCAACTCGTGCATTTTTTTATTTTTCACTCTCACAAACATATCCCAAACTTCATTTTCTCTTAGAATTATATTGGATAAAAGTTGATTTTTTTTAACTGTAATAGATAAATTATCCTGTGATCTAATACCAGAAAGTAACATTGTATCGTAGTATTCATGATTGTTTCCAATTTTATTTTTTCTTTTAATAATAAAATCCCATTCATCACTAATGTTTTGAACATTTTTACTTATAGCTAAAGTAATAGATTCATCCGTTTCACATACTTCCGTTGCAAAAATACTCTTTTGTATACTAGAAATATATAAAGCTAATCTCTTATCACTAGTAATGTAACTTTTAATTTTGTAAAAGTTATTAGATTTTAATGGATAATATTTAAAATCGTTATCCATATTTTTATTAATTTGTAATGGGTAAATACTTTCTGCCTGATTGCCACCATTTACAAAAAGGTAAATGTCCCAAATAGCTTCAAATTCTTGATACTTTGAATAAATTGTTTCTGCAACATTACTAACAATTTCAATAGTAGAACCATTTATTCTATTAATTGTGTCAATTTCAATTGTATCTTCATGGAATGGCAAATCTAGTTGACTCCGTTTTTTAAACTTCAATGATATTAAATTTTTCAATAATAATTCTTGATTATTATTGTCTGTTTCTATAATTACAGTTAAAAGACCATTCTCGTAATTAATATATTTTGCAATAAAATTAGCGTTCCATTTTTTCACAAAAAATGCAAGGCAATTATCTTGAGTTATATAAGGTTTCACTTGGAAAATATACTGCTCATCACTAAAATAATTTAGATTTTTTTTTAATGAGTTACTAATCTTCACTCTATATTCTCTTTGATTGGTAATCATATAAATATTCCAGATTGTTTCATCTGGATAGTTCTTGTGATCAAGAATTGATTGTAAATTTATTTTGATTCTAATACTATTATTAATTCTCTCAATATCTTCTAAATGGATCTCCGATTTGTACTCAAAATCCCGACCATTGTTTTTTTTTCTAATAATAAATGTTGGATTACTTTCATTTGAATTTCCAACAATCAACAAGTCAGCAGTTTCATGATTCCATTCAATATCTTGTAATAAAAATTCCATAAATATTTTCTTCCTTTTATAAATTTTCCGAATTTTAAAGGTATAAAAGTAATTATTATGATCATAAAACATTCTTTAGAC
>NZ_JBYSWK010000082.1:0-14324 GCF_058781025.1 Heyndrickxia sp. FW510-T9
AATGAAGAGTAAAAAGTTCCGATTTTTCACGTATTAGTATCGTAGATTATATCGAAATTTTTGAAGGATTCATATTTCCTTGTAGTAGTTATATTAAATTTCCGAAATAATAAATTATTAATATCGAGGTGACAAATGAATATTTCTCAACTAGATTTTGATAAACTATCAAAAAATCAGGTGACTAACTTTATATTTACAGACATTGAAGATGATAACGAATTTGGAGATTGCATCTTTGTTGTAGGTAGCAAGACAGCGGTTCAATACAGATTACCTAAAGCGGTCGAATTATATAACCAAGGTAGAGCTGGTAAGATATTGTTTTCTGGAGGGGCTAAGTTCGCAGGTAGTGATTTAACTGAAGCTGTTTTGTTAAAAAACGAAGCAGTCGCTTTAGGAGTTCCTGAAAAAGACATATTAATTGAAGACAAATCATTGAATACCTTAGAAAATGTACTATCCTCCTTATTGGTACTTGATAGGGAATTTCACTTATATAACATAAAGAGGATCTTAGTAGTTACAAATTCCTTTCATATGAAAAGATTGCATTTGACACTAAAAACATATATGCCCGATTGGATAAAATTCACGTTGTGTCCAGCACATGATGGTATTACAAGAAAAGATAACTGGTTTCTTAGTGAAAAGGGAATAATACGAGTTCAAACTGAGGCAGAAAAAATTATAAAATATGTTAAACAAGGAGCTTTGCTGGATGAAGAAAATGAGCTCTTTATCTAATGAGTGCATTTCTTAAAATAGCAGGCTGCCAATAGGCGTCTGTTTTATTTAATTAAAAATGCAATAAAGTTTAATAAGAAAACATTTTGAAACTATTGTACATTCTATTCGTAAAAAATATATTGGTTTGGTTATGAATATTTAGTTGGAGTTATTAAATTTACATTGAAAAAGAAATGTGGCTATATATGGATTTTTAGCAAGCAGTATTAGGTTCTTTCGTTAAAGAAGCAGGGTGTTAAAAGAATAAAGCAAAGACAAATTTTTTGTAGGGTGAGGTTGAAATGAACCTTAATATTAAAGAAGAGAAGGAAATAGAAATAAAAAAGTTATTGAAAGCTCAAAAAATAGTATTGTTCTGGTTACTAGCACTTATTTATTTATCGTTTATTGGGTTACAGCTTGGAAGAATTCAATCTATTACGGATTTCAATTATAGTTTCCACGAAATAATGTATTTACCTTTTGATATAGCTATATTTGTAGTACCTGTTTTGTTTCTTATTTATATCTTCCATTCCATAAAATATTTACGAAAAAGGGGAAGAAAAAAGACGGATATAAAAACAATTATTCAATCAATATTGATAATATCATCTATCGTTATCTTTATTACAATTACAGTGAACCAATTCCAAGAAGTATCGACTACTGGAGTATTTAAAGTTAAACAGAAACTACATGATGGCAGTAAATATTATTTGATAATCAATGGTAAAAGAATCCGGGTTTCTTCTAATGAATTTCAATTAGTTCAAGAAAATCAACAGTATTTAATTAGCTTTCTTTGGAATAAACGAACCCCAGACAAAGGGAAACTCGAAACTATTGAGCCATTAGATTAACTATCGAAGCAGGTTAGAGGAAGAAGGATTTTAGATAGTAAAAGAAGAATAGCTAGAAATATATCAAATTAATATATTGTAGAAAAAAATGAATCTAAATGGAATTGTGATAGTTGTTATTGTATCAGTCATTTTGTGTTTACTTCTCGGTAATGATTCTGTGAACTGTTGGATTACTAAATAAGTAAAAATAACTAAAACATAAAGTGAAAGGATAGTATACCTTATGATAACATCACCGAATGAGTCTTTTGAGTCTCACGATAATCGAATTGCCCGATATGCAACTGTGTCTACTACATTATCGTTGCTTTCTGATGAAAGGATTCGTGAACGAGTGGGAGATGCTAAGGTTCTTAATACTGGCATAGGTGGTACAACGGCTTTGTTGCAACTAGAGGACATGAACATCTTCTTGAAAATAATACCACTTACGGAAATGGAAAGGCACAATTTCATGTACACTGGAAACGTGTTTAAACTACCTGCATTTTGCCACTATGGAATAGGATCACCAGGCGGTAACGTGTGGCGTGAGGTAGCTGCCCATACAATGACTACCAATTGGGTACTGGCTAAACAGTGTGAGAGTTTTCCGTTAATGTATCACTGGCGGGTGGTAAAAAGTTCAGATCGAAGTATCCAAAACTCCGATGAACTGAGAGATGTCACGAGTATGGTTAAGTTTTGGGGTTCCACAAAAGTGCGGGATCGTATCGAGGCACTTGAGGAATCAGTGTACAGTGTTGTACTTTTTTGTGAGTACCTCCCGAATAATCTGCATGACTGGCTTACTGAGCAGGTAGCTAATGGTGAAAATGCAACCACTTCTGCGTTAGCCATGGTGGAATCCAATCTGAGATCCGCTGTTTCCTTTATGAATTCAAACGGATTACTACATTTCGATATTCACTTTAAGAATGTTCTAACCGACGGACACCGTGTTTATATAGCAGACTTCGGTCTAGCAACATCTTCTCGGTTTGAACTGTCCGATTCTGAAATGGAGTTTCTCGAATTGAACACGACTCATGATGGGTGTTATGTTGTAACACAATTGGTGAACTGGCTTGTAACGGCATTGATTGGTAAGGTGAATCGATCTGAACGAATAGAATTCATCCGCCATTGTGCTAAAGGTGAGGAGTTGCCAGAGGTGATGCATTTAGCAGCGAGGATTATCATGAGATACGCTCCAATTGCTGTAGTAATGAATGATTTCTACACAAATCTCATTTCGAAGAGCAGAACTACGTCGTTTCCAGTCGAGGAGATTAAAAGGGTCTGTGCAAAAATTGGATTTGATCCACTTTTCTTTGAAACTGAGCTTGTATAGTATGTTTTTGAATTTATTTTTTTATGGCAATCAAGAGAAGTGATTGTTCCAATTCAGTACGAAATCAACCATCGTGGACAAATTTGAACAATTAAGAGACTGTCGAATAATAGTAAATCTTGTTCAACTAACGAGAGCTAGAGTTGAACGAACTGCTATAGTTCGATTTGCATATTGAACCGACTATATGGCTTTGTTAAAGAATAGGGCAGGTGAAATAAAATGAGCTTATTTATTAATAAACTAATGAACCGAATATTAAGAGATAGAATTAAGCCTTTTTTGATTATAGATTTTATACTTTTAATCATTTATTTACTTGTAAGTTATTATGCTTTAAAGGGACATGAAGTAAATTATTTCTTTACTGGAATTGGACAAATTGTTTTAGCAATTTTATGGCTTTTAATGGGGATAGAACATCTTCTTTTAAAAAAGAAAAATTATTCTATTTTCTTGTTTGTATTTTCTTTAATTTGGATATGTTTAGCGATACAAAGTTTTAATTTATTATATATTAAGCGATAAGGACAGATAGAAGCCTTTTTCAGAGGTTGTGAAAAATTTGAACTTAAGCTAAGGGGAAGGTTTGTTGAAGAAGGGTCTTTAAAAATGGCAAATGTGCAATATATGTCAAAAAAGAGGGTAAATGCCATCTTTTTTGACATATATTTTGATTAAGATGATTTGTCATTAAGGGTCAAAACTATTGTCAAAACAAGTTTTCCACCTCTTAACAGAACCCGTTACAAGTTAACAGATGACTTGTAAAATATTATTAATCCTGTATGCTGTACGCTTCTTCAATGGAATCCACAAATATTCCAGGAAAGATAATTTTCCTTACACAATTTTTAACCTGCATTCTTGAAGCAGGAGAGGAAGGATTAATAATTATTATCTTTTTAAAATGAGCCATCGAATATAGTTTTAAAACGAATGTGATATCATCCACCACATGACCTGCCACTTCTTCTTGTCTGCGTCCATCTATAATTAAAGTATACCTTGAAGGGTTAATAGTATTTACGATGGTTTGAAACTCGCTTAAATATATTTTTGCATCTTCCTCTTTAAAAAAACCGCCTACTTTTACAAAGAAAATGCCTTTTTCTTCATCCAATTCAAAGGAATATAGCTTCCTCATTGTTTTTCCTCCAAAGCGTGAAAATTAATTACTGGTACTATACTACATAAAACGACTCATTTCGACAATCCTAAATTTCTAATCTAGTTATCTTCTAAGTTAATGGCTATGTTAAACAACATTGTTGATAAAGGGTATAATACTGCATCGTTGAGGTGACCAGTAATTATTTCGGCAATCTCAAGTCTCTATTTAGTTCTTGAAATGGTGTTTTTATATGCATCTGGGTATTTTGAGATATGCTTTGTGAGAGCATCCCAGTTGTTTCTCAGCTCTGTATGGATTTCTGTGGTATTTGCTATTCCGTAAACTTTCAATAGAAAATATATTGTCTCCCAAATTAGAAATTCATCATCTAATTGAAATAACATCCGAACTACATTCGGAATATAGGCAAATGCTTGTTCAGGATTCATATCTTTTACAATCGAATCAAATGCATCACTAAAATACCATTCATTATTGTCGAGCTTTTCTTGCCATTTAAGGTAAACTTGGGTCAAGGCTTTATCTATCAATATTCATACACCCCTAAGCTAAGGAATTTCTAAATTTTATTATTCTAAGTGATTTATTGGTTTGTTTTACCTCATACAAACAAGATTTAGCCAACATATCTTTTAAGTTTGACGTAGTTTTTTCGTATGACATCATATCCAGATAACGGAACCAGGCTAAGTAGTAATTTAAATACTTGGAAGCTACACCAATAAACCGAGCAATCCATCTTTTAAGACGGCTATGGTAGTTGTTCACATTTTAAATATGATAAAACCCTTTAAGTGTACGAATTGGACTTTTGAAGTTGAAACGATAATGCTCAAGACCTTTTTTCTTTGCGTAAGTAGAAAATGCTCTCCAAGCATCAGTACAAAGAACATTACCTTTGGAAAGAGAAGGACTCATTATTTTATCAAGCCGCTTTGAAATTATACGACCTACTCCTAGAACTGTAAATAAGGTACTTGAGTTTAACAATCGGGCTATTTTTTGAAATAATATTCTATAAGCGAATTATAATATAATGTACATAAATAAATGACAGACACTTGGCTTGAGGAGAAATGTTTGAATGAAGTATTTTGTAGATGATGACCATTGGGATGTAATGGGATATGCAAAAGAATTAAAAAAACTATTACCTAGATTTAATAAAGAGACAGCGAATTTTTTAAAAAACAATTCATTCCATGATGGAAAGGTTGTTTCTCTTATTGTTCTAAATAAAGAGAATGGGAAATCGAAGGACCCAACCACAATTAAAATGGTAGTTAAGCAGTATGAAGAGGGCGGTGGTATTTATGAAATACAATGGCTAAATGTCCGTAAGTTTTTAATAGATTATGATATTACCCGAAATGTTTATAGTAATAAACCACATGAAATTGTCTTTGGTGGTAGGAAAGGACTCGATGATTGGGGATACGATGAAATTGTTCCATTGAGTAAAAAGAAATTACAACATGAAATCTTTTTATTTTCACAAACAAAAATAATCCTTCATTGTTCAAATATTAAAATTAGGAAATTAAAAAGTTAACAATTAGAGAACCAAGACTTTATATAATAGGTGAAAAAAATAGCTTGTGAAGGGTTGTACATAAACTAACTGGTGCTTTACTTTAAGTTGGATGGCGGCATACAATAGGATGCTGCACGTCTGATACATCAGAAATCTCTCTAATAAATTTTAATAGAATAGTCAACCCTTCAAAAGTATGTGAGACTTTAAAACTATTTTTATTAACCGGTAACCCCTATTCTCCCTAGAGTTTATAGCTTCGCTTATTATGCGAAATCTCAGTCCCAATCAACCACAATCATGTTTCTACAAGTAGGGGGTGAACGGTTTAGCTGACGGGATCCAACTCCCACAGGTGCTTACATTCTACCCCGGCTACCGCTATCAAATATCGATATAAAAAATGGTCAACCAGAAATATCTGGCTGACCTAATAATACGCAGGGTGTTTTTATTCAAAATGAAGCGTAATCCTTTGATACTAGTATATCAAGTGATAATAGGCCAAAATCTAATTAGATATTCAAAGTTGAAATTTCTACAATATAATTTTAGATAAAAAAGTTGAGGACCCTATTATCCTCAACTCTTATTTTAAAATACGAAGTGAATGAATTCTGATTATAATGTCTCCTTATTTCATCTATAACTATTTCAATGTAAACCTAAAGACACACACTAATAAGCCGTGTAATATATTCTATAAATATTGAATATTTCTGTATAAAGAAACCAAATAAAAATAATAGGTTTTGATTAATAAGGATTTTGTTTCAATATCAGAAATAATAATGAAACAAAGCAATACGCTAAATAATTATTTGGATTTTAAAAGAACAGCCTCTGCAGTTTCCATTGTAATTTCACCTAATGTAGGATGTGCATGAATAGTCATTGCAATATCTTCAGCAGTCATTCCTGCTTCCATTGCAAGTCCAATTTCAGCAATTATGTCAGAAGCATTTACACCAGCAATTTGTCCACCAATCACTAAGCCATCTTCTTTACGAGTAATAAGTTTTAAGAATCCTTCAGAATTATTTAGTGCAAGTGCACGACCATTAGCTGCAAATGGGAATTTAGCTGCAACTACTTCAATGCCTTCATCTTTCGCTTGTTTCTCATTATAACCAACAGTTGCGAGCTCTGGCTCTGAGAATACTACTGCAGGAATTCCTTGGTAATCTATTGCAGAAGAGTGACCAGAAATAGCTTCTGCAGCAATTTTGCCTTCGTAGGATGCTTTATGTGCTAATTGTGGACCTTCAACGATATCGCCTATTGCATAAATGTTAGATACATTTGTACGGCATTGTTTATCAATTTTTACAAGACCACGATCAGTCATTTCTATACCGACTTGTTCTAACCCAATATTATCTGTATTTGGACGACGACCAACTGTTACTAGTACATAATCAGCTTCAATAGTTTTTTCTTCACCTTTAGATTCATATTTTACAATAACACCACCTTCATTTTCTTCTACACCTTTTGCTAATGCATTTGTTACAATTTCTGCACCTTTTTTCTGTAAGTTACGAGAAACAAGTGTAGACATTTGTTTTTCAAAGCTTCCAGCAAATAGTTCTGAACTACCTTCAAGAATCGTTACCTCAGTACCAAAATTAGCGTAAGCAGTTCCTAGTTCAACACCAATAACACCACCGCCAATAATAACTAATTTCTTGGGAATTTCAGGTAGGTTGAGTGCACCTGTTGAGTTAATTACACGTTTTGAATATTTAAATGCTGGAATTTCAACAGGACGAGATCCAGTAGCAAGAATAGCATTATTAAATGTGTACGTTTGAGTTGAATTTTCATTCATTACACGTATTGTATTCGCATCAACAAAGTGTGCTTCACCTTTTACAATATCTATTTTTTTTCCTTTTAAAAGCAATTGCACATTGGAATTTAATTGTTTAATAATATTTCCCTTCCATACTTGTACTTTTGAGAAGTTAATTGCAACATTCTCTGCAAAAATACCAATATCATCAGAATGTTTTGTTGTTTCATAACGATGTGAAGCAGTAATTAGTGCTTTTGAAGGAATACAACCAACATTTAAGCAAACTCCACCAATCTCACCTTTTTCAACAATTGTTACATTTTGTCCTAATTGAGCAGCACGGATAGCAGCAACATATCCTCCAGGACCTGAACCAATAACGATAGTTTCAATATCATTCATGTTTATTTTTCACTCCTTTAAAATGTGAAATAATCTACTAAAATTGTTATCCTCAACAAAATATTGTTCTTATACAATGGAGGACCAAATGAAAAGTTTTTCATGGATTAAAGATTAACCATTAAATCCCTCCTTTCGAAAAGAACCATTCGGTCTCTTTTTGAATTTAGAAAGAACGGCTCATTTGGCCGTCAGTTGTTTCTTTAGCTCATTTAGAAGCTGGGCGGATACGGTATCAAGATAGAACATATCATGATAGAGACGAGACAAGGCAAGTGCCCCTTCAAGAGAAGAAATCCAAATAATAGCAATCTGCTTAGCTTGAGTATCTGGTTTTAACTCTCCATCTTCAACTCCGTTAATAATAATCCATTCAATAATTCCAAGTAATTGATTCATGGCTATTCGTGCTTGTTCGGCCAAAAGTGGATGGTGATCATCTGCTTCTAACATGACATTCATGATGGGGCACCCCCCAGGAAGTGGCTCTATATGAACAAGAGATTTAAGAACTGAAATAAATGCTTGTAACTTATCAATTGTATTGGATGCTTTTTTTATTTCTTCCACATAACGCTCACCTAATTGTGTTGTTACATATTGGAATGCTTGAACGGCTAAATCATCTTTACTTTTAAAATGACGGTATATTCCTCCTTTTTCTAGTCCTGTCTCCCGCATAATATCAGAGATTGAGGAACCACTATACCCTTTTATATTAAAAAGAGCAGAAGAACGTTTAAGAATCATTTGTTTAGTTAATTCGCCTTTCCGCATAATTTTCTCCTTTCGAAACTGTTCAGTCTCTTTTTTTAATAATAAAATATAAGAGGAAGATTAGCAAGAAAAATAAGACTCAACTAGCGATTGTTTCTGTAATGATTTTGTTCCTTAAAAATTTCTAAGTGATTAGTCTTGACCTAAACAACTTAGGCATGACTTGAATATCTGGTTAGTAACTTACTAACCAGATTTTTTATCCTAATTAACATTTATTAATTCAATAATGGTAAGCGAATTTTTTGACAATAAACTAGATATTTAACAAAATTCCTGACTAGTTCTTATAAAAAATTAAAAATACCTCGTATGAAGTACTTGTTAATTTAGTTTGAGGACAAATGCATTAGGGGAAATTTGCGGGAGCTGATTGTTTGAACATATAACAAATAAGAAGCTATTATTAAGAAATGTGGATTAATTAAAGAAAGAATACGTAGTGTTATGACAAAGGAGATTGATAAGGGTGGAAAATTCAAAACATATTTATACACAATCGAGTCGGCTAATTTTAAGGCAATTTTCCGAGAACGATGTTGAGTCTTTTTATTTATACCGTTCTAATCCTGAAGTGGCTAAATTTCAGTCGTGGGAGAATTATCAATTTGAAGAGGCTGAATCATTCATAAAAAATCAATTGGGGTCTACGCCAGATAAACCGGGCACTTGGTTTCAGTTTGCGGTAGCATTAGTTGAGACGAATCAATTAATTGGAGATTGTGCTCTCCACACGCTTTTGGATGAGCCCAGAATAGTGGAGATTGGTTTTACTTTAGCTAAAGAACACCAGGGAAATGGCTACGCAAGTGAAGCAGTGAGAGCATTATTAAATTATGTATTTAATACTCTCGGAAAACATAAAGTAATTGCATTTACAGATGTTAGAAACAATAAATCTATCCGTTTGTTGGAAATTATAGGGTTTAGACGCGAAGGACATCTGCTCCAGAACTACATGTCAAAAGGACATTGGATTGACGAATATCAATATTCACTATTATCTTCTGAATGGAAGAGCAATGTAGCACTAGAAAATGGCGCGGAGAAGGAATGAAGAAAAGAAGTTAGGAAAAAGTTACAATTTCATAGTTAATATCATCATGAATATGGCTATTCTTCCAAAAGGAGAATAGCTTTTTCTTGTCGACATAATGGGTATGGTTAAGTAATATTCAATAAAATAAATTCATATAAAAAAACCGAGGATAATGAACAAACTTATTATTTATAGCAAAAATTATTACGGAATAGGATGAGGTAATCCCTAAGAAATATATCTAAAGTTTAATCATTTCCTATCTATGTTTCTCCACCATCTGTTAATTGAACAACTTTTTTTCCAGAATGATTTTAGGCTCTCCACTCTTATCAGTATAAGTACCAATGATATCGAACCCATTTTTAATATTCAAAATTAGCATATTACGCCATTTATTTTTTGATTTTGTTTGAACAATCTTATATCCAGTTTCTTTTAAATATTGATGTTGTTTTTCCATTAATTTAGAAGCAGCGCCGTATTTTCTATAGTCTTTATCAACTCCACCTAACCAGCTATAAAATTTATCGTTATTAAGTGCATAACCTAATTTATAACCAATAACCTTTGAATCTATTAATGCAACATTAATCAGCAACCCTGATTTATTTTCCATTTGTTTAACCAATTTCTCTGAATCACCAAAGATTTCATTATGTAATTGTAAAATATCCTCTAGTATCTTAGTATCAGGTGTTGATTTAAAATGAAAATACTTAGAATCCAAATAAATCCTTCTCCCCTTATATCAACGTTATTAAACTATTAATTCTTCATAACACTTGGAAAATCCTAATCCACTATATTCTCTAAAGTGGATAAGGGCGTAATCCTTATTAAAGGAAAGCGCCCGATTCTTGAATATCAAAGCCAGTCTAAAACCGGTACACAATTATTAAAAAATTAAGCTACTTGGATAACTTGAATAATTTCACAATTTAGCTGCTACACCACCGTCTACAACCATTATATGACCGTTTATATATGAAGAACTATCTGAACACAACCAAATTACTGAATCAGCAATATCATTCGGATCTCCAATTTTACCTTGAGGAATCTCAGATTCATAATCTCTTTCTGAAACTCCTGTTTCGTTAAATACTTTTTCTAAGAGTGGTGTATGAATTGCTCCTGGACAAATAGCATTGATACGTATGTTTTTCTTTGCGTATTCAAGCGCTGCAGTCTTGGTTAAACTATTCACACCAGCTTTACTTGCCGCATAAATCGCTACATTAGGAGACCCTCCCAAACCATTAATGGATGAGATATTTACAATGCTACCGAAACCTTGGGTTAACATTTGTTGAATTTGGTACTTCATACAGAGCCATACACCTTTAAGATTGGTTGCAATCACTGAATCAAAATTATCTTCGGTAATATCAGCAGTAAGCACCAATTCCCCTCCGACTCCAGCTCCATTACAAGCAAAATCTAATCGTCCAAAATGATCAACTGTACCTTGGATCAACTGCTTAACTTGCTCATGAGATCTTACATCTGTTTGAAAAGAAAGAGCTTCTCCACCCATTTTTTGAATCATATCCTGAGTCTCATTTATGTTCTTTGATGTTCGCCCAGCTATAACTACTTTTACTCCTTGTTTAGCAAAATTTAAAGCAATTGCCCTACCAATCCCCGAACCTCCACCAGTAACAAGAGCAACTTTATTTTCGAATGACTGCATAAAATTAATCACCTATCCTTGTTATATAGTTGAGAAGTAATTCTACATCATTCCAATTAAATATTAGTTTTCCAGCTTTTTTGTAGTTTTCGGATGTAAACAATTTGTCCAATATGGTAAGCGTTATGCGTGGAGATATTACCAAGCAATTCCCACCACTTTGCAGGCTCTGGGAAACCATTAATTTCACTTTCTACCTTTTCTTCTGTTAGTATATTTTGCCACTGAAGCAGAACTTCAAGGAGGCACTCTTTTAAGTAAGCAAATCTTTTATTTTCCGAAACAATGAAGCTCTTATTATTATTACCTATTGGAGCAACAGCATTCACATGAGATTTTTTGTACCTCTTTTGCCAAGTTTCATTCCAGTAAAGCAGGTGTTGTACAATTTCAGCGATACTATTACTTTGATCGTTGGGTTTCCAAAACGCTTCTTCCTCTGACAAGTTTGCAATGGATTCTGAAAACGGAACGTAAAAGCTAGGGTCGTTCGCATTTGCTAACAATTGATCGGACAAAACATCTTTAGCATGAGACATATCAGTCACACTCCTTCTAAGCTATATATTTTCTATTTCAACGTCCTTCTGATATTTCCTGCTTTATTACGGTAAATGGTCCAGTCATTTATTCCGATATGCTTTTGGTCAAAGATGGATTCCTTGGTCAACCTTGGTTTGCAGATAGAATTTGATTCCTTGACTATCTTAATAAAGAAATGGGTTACAACATTAAAGGTACCCCTTATGATACTACAGGATTTCGGTCTACATCCATAAGTTTCAAAAACGATAATAATGGTGTTCGAAAGATCTCATTCCCACGCATTCAGGCTAAAATTGATGGGGAAATTTTGGACTTTCTTTTTGATACAGGAGCAACGGTTTATTTAACTGATACTGCTTTAGATATGTTTGATACTGGAAATGAAGCAATTCGAGGAACAAGTTTTATTACTCAAACAATGTATGACAAATGGCGGACACGGCACCCAGAATGGAAAATTATTGAAAAGGGCGACAGAAATGGAGTTGAGCAACCTAAAAGGTTTGGAAGCGGAGCAATGATACAGGTTCCGTATGTTGAAGTGGCAGGCATAAGATCAGGTCCTGTTTGGTTTACTACAAGACCTGACTCAAATTTGCACGATAATATGTCTCAGTGGATGGACAAGCAAGTAGATGGTGCACTAGGGGGATCAGTTTTTAAATATTTTTCGATAATCATTGATTATTCTAATTCAACGGCTTATTCTAAAAAATAAATTATTCAACAGTGTATCTTATATGCTAACAGGGGCGCTAATCGAAGAAGGATTAACGCTTTTTTTGTTGAAGTAATTAAGCACGGAGCAGGTTTGTTTATCAAGAGAATTTTGTATGGGGGGTAAAATTATGTTTGTTAAAGTTTATCAGTATTATGTTCAAAAAGACAAAATAGACAAGTATTTAAACATACAGGAAAAAGCACTAGAGATTTACAGTAGGCATATAGATTTTCAAACAATATTCATAAACAGCAAGAATGATGAAACAAAGTGGATAGAAATATCAAGATATAAAACCGAAGATGAATATAAAAAGAGTATAAATTTAATAAATCAACAAAAAGAAATACAGGAACTGTACGAAGCCTTTCAATCACTTTTGGTGACAGATAAGAATGAGATAAGTGAAGAGGATTTTATAGAAAAACGAGAAAAATCCACTTTTTAATGGGTATTTTGTTCAAATATCTTATTACACGGAGCAGGTTTAAGAAAAGAGGAATTTTCTTATGCATCGTGGAATTTTTCAAGATAAGGATAAAAATCACATTTTTTCAGGAGGGTTAGTAGTGAATTTCTTGGTTAGTGTTATATCAATCTGTTGTGGGTCTTGGATGTCCATTTATTTATATGGGTTATATGTAACACAATCAGCAAAATACAATCACAGTCTCATAATATTTCCATTATTACTGTTTACTATTGTCATCTACTGTGTTTATTCAGAAACAAAAAAATTGAAAAAACACAGTAAAATTATATGGTCTTACTATTAAAGTATAACTAGCTGCAGCAGACATTTTACAATGTTTGTAAAGAAAAATACTTAAACAAAC
Source organism: Heyndrickxia sp. FW510-T9 (assembly GCF_058781025.1). Lineage (NCBI taxonomy): Bacteria > Bacillati > Bacillota > Bacilli > Caryophanales > Bacillaceae > Heyndrickxia > Heyndrickxia sp. FW510-T9. The sequence goes on from NZ_JBYSWK010000082.1 coordinate 13,413, forward strand.
AGGGCAAGAGTTCAACAAGACGTTGCAACGGCAACGTTTTTTCTTCTTGTGCTAACGGTGCAGTTTAAAGAAGGTATTATTATGGTAATAGCGAATATAACAATAAATGGGAGTTAGAAAAGTTCTTTCTTTCGAGGTGACATTAGTATGAAATCAGGATTTAAGAAGAGACCATTAGGAGTTTCGTTGATAAGTTATTTTTACCTCTTTGGTGCCATTGTTTTATTATTTACAGCAATTTTTTATAATGTTGATGCTAATTCTATTGGGATAGCAGAAAGGTTTGGAATGCCAAATGTTCCCGAAAGATTTATGCGAGTCATAGTCGCTCTACTCTCATTAGGTATGATATATGGGTATTTTAGGTTGAAAAAATGGGGCTTTTGGATAATGGTAATTTATTCTGCATTATTTGGTTTAATAAGTTCGTCTCTAATAACAAATGGCTCCCAACACATCTTTATTGGAAATTTAATTTGGTCCATAATTGTTTTAGCTTATACCATCTATGTAAAAAAGTCATTTTTTAAAATGGATGTTCAAAATTAGTAAGAGGAATAATCTCTTATTTTAGTAAGTGGGCAGCATACCTGTAATAAATGTAATCAGTTTTAAAGTTTGTGAAAAAATGTACTTATACTATAGGTGCGTTAGTACAACAATATTACAATTTTTTGCGGTAGTTAATTAGGTCATTTGTAGTACAAAAAAAGGGACAGATAGAGCATATTTTATTCAGCTCATCTATCCTTTATAATTTCCCCTTATAATGTCTAACATTAAATGAAAATATGATCTTATTAAGGGTTTCAAGAAATTATCTACATCTATGCATAATGATGTTAGTCTAAAAAATGGACACAGTAAATTGGGAGAAACAAGCTTATAATAGTATCTAACAATTTATGATCG
>NZ_JBYSWK010000083.1:0-14196 GCF_058781025.1 Heyndrickxia sp. FW510-T9
ACATGAAGGCAATCTTTCGCTTAGAATGATACATATTCGTACTCCTTGTTGTAAAACTTTGCTATTGTTAAAACTAAATCTCAAGGTTTCAAGCTTTTTTTATTGTTTATCATGAGTAACTTTTTTATTAAAAAATCTAGAGTTCCTAAAATAGATTATTTTATTTCACACTTATTTCATATTTTTGTATTAAGCTGAACAAGGGATAAATTATTACTACATAGTGGGATCGAGTTGATGAAGTGAATCGTGAAATGATTAATGGTAAATATAAAAGTTATGGGGTATATTCTATTACAAAGGTGTTCGTGGCTGAAATATAGTTTTTCACATGTTACATATAGGGACACGCAAATTATGCTCAAAAAAAGAGTTCGTAGTAAGCAAATTTTTTTAAGGACGGATGACCGTATGAAATTCCTTTTCCTTAGCAAGGATAAGATCTTCTTGTTGATGCTTGCAACTAGTATCCTATTGGGAGGTTGCCAAAATCAATTAGACATACCTCAAAACAAAAATCTATTGCTTATCACTCATTTTAAGAAACCACAAATTTCTTTTTTTGATGTGAAAACAAATAAAATAATAGAATCTAAAAATATTGATTTTGTTTTTAAAGCAGCAGGGAGATTGAATGATAATCAAGTTTTATTTACAAAACTAAATAAAGATGGCTTGTTTATACTCAATATGGAAACTGGCAAAATAACTAAGGTAAGTGATCTTGGTAAAGGAATTTCTACGATTGTATCTGTTCCTGATTTACATCTGTGTTTTCTAGCAGATGCCGAAAAAAATCAAATTTATTACTATGACACTAAAAAAAATACCATTACCCATAAAGTACCTGTTGGAAATTCTCCAATATCAATTGCAGTTGATATGCAAAAAGAATTATTATATGTTGCAAACTATAAGAGCTCAACTATTTCGACCATTCATATTGCAGACCATAAAGTGTTGCACACCTATAAAATAATTGATAGACCATCGGCAATATTTTTTGATGGTGCAAATATTTGGGTAGCTGCCCATGGATCTTATGGAAAATTAAACAATGATTTGCTCCTATATAATCCTTCAACAGGTAAAGAAATAAAGAAAGTGAAAGTTGGCTTAATGCCTGTTGGTTTTTACCATCAGCCGGCTAGCAAGTTTTTGAATGTGATCTGTCATGGATCGGATGAAGTTTACCAAATTAATCTAAAAGATGATTCTGTAAGCAAGCCAATAAATGTAAGTGAAAATCCATATTATATTAATGGGGATAAAGATAATATTTATGTCACTAGTTTAGATGGCAACAAACTCTCTATTATTGACCAGCAATCATTTACTTTAAAGAAACAAATCCCGATAGAAAATGGGCCGTATATTATCTATTTGAGGTGAGTAATGTGAAGCAATATAAAATTTTAATAGCCGATGATGAAGATCAAATGCTTCTATTGCTAACCTCCTATCTTGAACGGGAAGGTTTCGATGTAGTAACCGCGAACAATGGTGAAGAAGCTCTTTCATTGTTTTCAGCTTTCACATTTGACCTAGTAATTTTAGATATTATGATGCCAGGTGTAGATGGATTTAGGGTTTGTGAAATGATTCGCTCCATCTCTAATGTTCCCATTATCATGTTAACGGCAAAAAGCAATGAAAGTGATAGAATTCATGGTATTAAGATTGGCGCAGATGATTATCTCATTAAGCCTTTTAGCCCAAAAGAATTAGTTGTACGCATGGAAGCGATATTTAGAAGAATAAATAATTTTAATAAATCTTCTCATGTCCTTCATGTAAAGGAAATAACCATTAATACGCAAGGTCAGCAAGTAATGGTAAATGACGAGCATATTCAACTAACAAGAAAAGAATATGGCTTATTATTATTTTTTGTAAAGAATAAGGGGAAAGTATTTTCGAGAGAACAGTTATTACAACAAATCTGGGGTTTTGATAACTTGGCAACATTAAGAACGATAGACACTCATATTAAAACCTTGAGAATTAAGCTTGGAGTTGCCGGAGAATATATCAAAACGATTTGGGGAACTGGCTACAAGCTAGAGGTATAAAAAATGCTGAAATTACGGATTAAAAGTAAAATTTGGATATCAATTTCTGTTATTTCAGTCCTTACTATTACGATAGTTGGAATATTAACTTACTATTTGTATGAAAAATATTATTTGGAAAAACAAATTACCTTATTAGAAAATCAAGGAAACTTGCTGAAAGATTCTTATTACTCGCTAGGAGAAAGTAATGAATTTCACAAACTTGTGAAATGGTCAGAAAAAAGCAATCATATAAAAATAATCGTTACCGATGATCCTATGCAGTTAAGCGCAGGAATCCCTATTGATGGTTTTAAAGATAGTAATCTCATTACATTTAAAGAGAGACAAACATTATTGTCTGGTAAAAAAATTACCATTATTAGAGACCATCCAAAATTTAATGAGAAAATTTTAGCAGTAGCAATTCCTTTATTTAAAAAGAAAACACTAAGTGGTTCCATATTTTTATATACGCCAATCGATACTATTTATGAGCCCTTTAAATCATTGCGTACCTTTATGTTAATTACCATTATTTTCTTTTCTCTACTATTAATATGGATTGGAAACAAGACAACTAATTACTTATTAAAACCTTTGAAAGAAATGGAAAATGTCTCAAAAAAGATGGCCCAAGGCAATTTTTCCGAAAAAATTTCAATATCCAATAATGATGAAATTGGCCAACTGGCACATTCCTTAAATACGATGGCGGAATCATTAAGTGCAGTCGAAGAAAATAGAATTCAGTTTCTTCAAAATGTTTCTCATGAATTAAGAACACCACTTACCTATATTGGAGGATACACAGAAACACTCTTGGAAGGGTTGTATAAAGATCCAAAAGACATGAATAAGTCGCTGTTGATTATTAAAAGTGAAACGGAAAGACTCAGTCGATTAGTCCATGATTTATTGGATTTAGCTCAATTAGAAGGCGAATCCTATCCGATGAAAAAGTATCCAATTGTGTACTCCCAATTAATTTTAGATGTTCTGAACAAATATGATTTAGTTTTAAAGAAGAGAAACGTTAAAGTAACTGCTGAATTAAATGAAGAAATTATTATCGAAGGTGACGAGGATAGATTAGCGCAAGTCATTTCGAACTTAATTGATAATGCCTTAAACTATTCCGGTAATGATACAGAAATCCAAATTACTTTAACTAGAAAAGATTCTATCTCCCTTCTTCGTATTAAAGATTTCGGTCCAGGTATACCGGAAGAGGAGCTTCAGCACATCTTTGATCGATTTTATCGAGTAGATAAGTCTCGCGGCAGGAATACCGGTGGCACAGGTTTGGGGCTTTCCATTTGCAAACAAATTATTATCAAACACTCAGGTCATATTTATGCAACCTCACAGCAAGGAATCGGTTCCGAATTCATTATTGAGATTCCTTGTCATCGTGATGAAAGTATAGATGCTTGATCTAGTAATACTATCATGATTGAATAACAATCTATTTTTTTACAAAAAACATTAAAAAGGAGTTTTATCAAATGAAAAAAATAATGAAAAAGGTATCTAAAATATTTTTACCCGCTATTGCATCCATGTTTTTATTTTCTGGAATTGCCAGCGCTCATGTTATTGTCAAACCTAATATCTCCGCTCCAGGCGCATGGGAAACATATACGATAAAAATTCCTGTTGAAAAAGACATTCCTACAACAAAAATAACATTAAAAATTCCTAATGGTCTTGAATTAGAGCAATATCAACCTGCCGTTGGTTGGAAAGTAGTAACTGAAAAAGATTCATCTGGAAAAGTAACTACTATCACATGGGAAGCAACGGGAGAAGGAATTTTACCGGGGCAATTTCAACAATTTAATTTTGTAGCCAAAAATCCTGACAAAGAAGGTCAAGCTGCTTGGGATGCGTATCAATACTATAAAGATGGTAGTGTAGTAGAATGGACAGGTAATGAAAAATCAGACACACCTCATTCAATTACACAAATTACAACTTCACAAGCTGCGCCAATGGCATCAGATAACCATCATAATAACACAGAAACTACAAAGCATACAGAAGCAACAAAACAAGAAGATTCATCTAAATTACCGTTATATTTATCAATAGCAGCTGCAGTATTATCCGTTCTTTCTATCATTATTGCGTTTGCTAGAAGAAAATAATAAGATTAAAAAAGAAGTCAGCAATATTTGCTGGCTTCTTTGATTTATATGGATAAAAAGAATTTATGAAAATCATTACTATTCTTCTTCTTATCCTTAACCCGTTTATTGGGGATTATAAAATGAGGTATTTAAACGACAACCATCGAAAATGGATAATATTCATTTAAAGGGAAAAAAATAGAATGATATTCTATAATAATATCTGATATAGACCGTAGTATACTATTGGAATTAGCTGCTGCTGTTGCTTGTAGTCATGTTCGCACCGCGATCAGTCCGATCTTGTAGGTTTGATTGTTGACGGATTTACATGGCGCTGTGCTGAAGATTGTTTCGGTAGTTATCAAACCGCGAGTAGACATCTTATCCATCGTGTTGTCGACGAATGGCTTCGTCTGAATTGTCTTTGGGTTCATCAGTGCTGATGAATACGGTTGATGGTTGAGCCTGATGCCATCTGAATGATCGGAGCGGCTGGTGTTCCATTAGAACAGTTCATCTGGTGGCAACCACTGCTTAGCCATGGATATGCGGGCGTTCCGGTATCCTATATTCTCGTTTGTCGAGGTACGATTATGCTTCCAATCTTTATGGAGAGCATGTTGATGATGACGGCATTCAATTCTGGTTTGATTCTATTTCCTGGAGTGATTATGAACGGGCGGCTTGTCCTTTCATTTTAGAAACATCTGTAACCTAGATTTATTATTGGATGTACGCTTCGTTGTTACGAAGTGCTCTTTGAATCCCCCTTTACTTTTGAACGGTATGGTGGTATTATTGATTTCGACAGTTATAGAATTGCAGAATAAACTAGGAGGTGATAATGGTGGGAGAAGATCAAAAAGATACGAAACAAGCGGTTAAATTGTATAAAGCTTTGGGGGAACCTACCCGACTGAAAATCGCTTTGCTGCTTGTGAAAGAGACTAATTTATGTTTCACCGCCATCGGTGAAAAGCTTGAATCAGTTGCAGGATCGACACTATCGCATCATCTGAAGCAATTAACGGACTCTGGCCTGATTGATTTTCGTAAGAATGGATCGTTCATTCACTATAACGTCAATCGAGAAATGGCGGAAAAATATGCTCCTTATTTGTTGGAGTAATTTTTTTCACAAAACAGTTCTATAGATTTAGAAATACAGAAGTGTTAAAGATATGCTTGAACGAATTTTAACATTATTTTAATAAACATAAAGAAGGAGAGAATAACTATGAGCTGTCAAATTAATACGATGGAGATTGGAATGAGCACATTTCTTCATGCAAATCCCGGAAATGGGGGTGTATCGCACGCCAAAAGGCTTCGTCAAGCGATAGAAGAGATTCAATTGGCAGATCAAGTTGGCCTTGACGTCTATGCTATCGGGGAACATCATCGAATGGATTACACAAGCTCGTCGCCAGCCGTCATTCTGGCCACCGCTGCCGCTACAACGAGGAGGATCCGGCTATCTAGCGCAGTGACGGTGTTATCTTCGGATGATCCGGTGCGGGTATACCAGGACTTTGCAACGCTAGATGGTCTATCGAATGGACGAGCAGAGATCATGGCCGGACGGGGTTCGTTCATCGAATCGTTTCCGCTATTCGGCTATGACCTAAAAGATTATGAGGAATTGTTTGAAGAGAAACTGGAACTGTTGTTGAAAATTCGCGATTTCGAAAAGGTGACCTGGCACGGCGGTCATCGTCCTGCAATCAACAGCATGGGCATCTATCCACGTGCACAACAGGAGCTTTTACCTGTCTGGATTGGCACGGGTGGTAACCCGGAATCGGCTATTCGTGCCGGCTTGCTGGGACTTCCGATTGCCTTCTCAATACTTGGGGGGGCACCGGAGAAATTTGCGCCCTTGGTGGAGTTATATAAGAAAGCCGCCGAGAAAGCAGGTCACGATCCGAATAAGTTGCAAATTGCTACGCATTCGCATGGCTTTATTTCTGATACGACACAAGATGCTACAGAACGGTATTACTCAGTCATTGCCTCTCAAATGAACAAGATTGGACGGGAACGAGGCTGGTCTCCTTATACACGTGACACGTACGATACAGCTCGAAGCTTTCACGGTGCTCTTTATGTCGGAGACCCCGAATATGTCGCGGAGAAGATCGTACTGTTGCACAAGAACCTAGGCTTGACTCGATTCATGATGTACGTCGATTTCAGTTCGTTGCCGCATCGCGACTTGCTGCGTACGATTGAGCTCCTCGGTACAAAAGTAGCACCAATTGTGCGTAAAGAGCTCGCTCGTCAGAAGTCTGGACATAACGCTTAAACCGTCGGGCGAACGTTGATTGGGCCAAGTAATTGATTTGTAAAAGAAAAACTTATTTTTTTAATCATGATTTCTATATATTTAGAAATATAAAAATTAAAGGGAGAGAACCAAATGAGAAAATCATTGATAATTTATATTCTAGCTATTATAAGCTTTTTAGTCGGTACTTCCGAATTCGTAATTGCTGGCATTTTGGATAAGGTTGCAAGTGATGTTGGAGTGTCGTTAGCAGGGGCAGGACAGCTGATTATGGTCTACTCGCTTGCTTATGCCATTGGTACTCCGATTCTTATTGCACTCACGGCAAAAATGGACCGAAGAAAGCTTATGCTGTCGGCTTTGGCATTGTTTTTCGTAGGGAACTTGATCACTGTAACAACCACAGGCTACGGCATGCTGATTGGAGCAAGAATTCTTATGGCAATAAGCACAGGGGTATTTATGGTTGTCGCCTTGACCGTTGCAGCCAAGATATCTCAGCCGGGAAAACAGGGCAGCGCTATCGCTAAGGTTTTATTGGGCTTTAACCTCGCGCTTATTTTAGGCGTCCCCCTTGGGAGAATTATTGCGGGATCGTTTGATTGGAGAATCATCTTCACAGGAATCGGAGTACTCAGCTTGATCGCGATGTTTGTCCTTTTGCTTACGATTCCGAAATCGGAAGGAGATGCTCCCGTTCCTATTCGGGAACAACTCGCATTATTAAAAAATCCCAGAATCTCTGTCACGCTTTCCATCAGTTTTTTCTGGATATTGGGATATATGATTCTGTACACCTATATAACGCCGTTTCTTCTGACCATTACGGGAATGAGCGAACGGATGGTAAGCATCGGATTGTTTGTATTTGGGCTAGCCAGTCTCCTTGGCTCCCAAGCTGGAGGCTTCGGTGTTGATAAATGGGGTATCCCCCGTTCGATGATTGGAGGCTTGATCTTCCACTCTGGAATATTATTTTTACTGACGGCGTTCTCCCATTCGTCCATGTTTGTGTTACCTTTGCTTATGTTATGGTCCTTTTTCGCTTGGTCGACGGGGCCGGTTCAACAAGTTTATTTAATTGGCATGGCTCCTCAGGCTTCGGGGATCATCCTTAGTTTGAATAATTCTATCGTGCAGTTGGGCATGGCTGTAGGGGCTGTAATCGGGGGCATTGTTGTAGAAAACATCTCTCTAACAGCAGTCGGTTGGCTTGGTGGAGTTGGCGTCGCAATTGGACTCATTCCGGCTATTTTTTCTTTATCCATGCGTCGTAGATCTGCAATAGCGGAAAAAAATTGAGCATACCCGGTAATCCGCAAGGTTGAAAAGATTATCTATTGATAGCAGGCATGTTTGCCTGTTGATGTATCCTGGAGAATCCCAGGAGAAACTCTCCAGGATATTTTTGTAGAAATTCAATCACTACTCAACTTAAGCAGCATGAAATCGGTGAATAAGTCTTGAACAATCTTCAAAGCAAACCCCTGAGTAATTTACCAACTTCGTCGCACAACAGAGTCCGTAGCAGTGCTGACCTTACGGGGATATTATTGGCTTTTTCTCTTCAACTCCTTTTCATATACTTGCGCTTTACACATTTTTTCCGCATCAAAGTATGTTAGCGGAAGATATCCTCTAAATATCGACAAGCCAAAATGGACGGTGCCTCCTACTACGCGAATACGCGGGTTATGGGCAAATCTCATTCGGCTTGTTATTTTTGCGAATGGCGCTTTCCTTGCATAATAACCTCCAAACTACAAAGTAAACGCACATTCTTCGAGACATCGCCGGAAAACAATTCGTTTTTTCTGAATGGATGAACGGGAAGATCGAAGCGCCTGCGGATAAAAAGCTTCTTTCGTCAACCCAAACGATCTTTTCTCATTTTTGAACCAGCCGGGTATCATACGCGGTCTAATCTGTCCTTTCTTTTTTAACGAACACCGAACTTTACTAACAGTTTTCGTTATGATATAAATGTAGTGTTTCAGGAGATAATTCGAAACAAATCATCACTTTGAAAAAGGAAAGTGGAACGATTGTCTGATCAAACACAAACTACACCATCGGAATTTACAATCAGACAAATTTCACATACATTGTTGGCCAGAGAGGGAGTAAATGAATGAGGAAAATTGTGGTTGGATGCAGAAAGAGTGCACTTGCGTTGACACAAACGGAACAAGTAATTTCCGATTTGACACTACTTAGCCAAGCGAACGGAATGAATTTTACATTCGAGTTAAAAAATATAGTCACCAAGGGTGACCTGATTTTAGATGTAACCTTGTCTAAGGTTGGGGGTAAGGGTCTTTTCGTAAAAGAGATTGAACAGGCAATGCTTGACAAGGAAATCGACATGGCGGTGCATTGTCTAAAGGACATGCCCTTCGAGCTTCCTAGTGGCCTTGTTAATGGTGCTTTTCCAAAACGTGAAGATCCACGCGATTGTCTGATTTCTAGGAACGGCGCCGGACTTAAAGATTTACCGTATGGTGCACGTGTAGGTACAAGCAGTTTACGGAGATCGAGCCAGTTAGCGGCACTACGACCTGATCTTATCATCGAGCCGATACGGGGGAATATTGACTCACGTCTTCGTAAGTTAGACAATGGTGAATTTGACGCGATCATCTTAGCAGTCGCGGGGCTTAAAAGGATGGGCTGGGAAAATCGCATTACAGAAATTTTATCTCCAGAAACCTTCTTGCCTGCTGTCGGGCAAGGCGCTCTCGGTATAGAATGTCGTGAAAGTGATGCTGAGTTAAGGAAATTACTGAACTTGTATAATGATCCACAAACAGCGTTGGAGGTAACAGCAGAGAGAGCATTTCTCGGAGTATTGAACGGTGGATGTCATGTACCAATTGGTGCATTTGCAGTTTTGAATCAACCTCTTAAAAGAGTTACAGAAACATCCGAACATAGTGTACATGATATTTCGTTAACGGGAATGGTAGGAAAACCGGACGGATCAATTATACTGAGAGAAACCTATACTGGGGAATCCCCTATTTATCTTGGTGAAGATGTAGCAAAATTACTGATCGGTAAGGGTGCTGAGAAAATCTTGGCTGAGACACACCGTTACGATAATGAGGAACTATAGATCAAAATACCAAGACAGCAGCCGGCATCTAATCGGGTGCTGTTTTGTAATCCAAGATAAGCTCTCATAATGATTTTCCTGACATGTTCTTAACAAAAAACTTGTAAAAGTTTGTTCTTGATGAGAATCAATCGATATTAAAAGACATACCATCAATTATCTCTCCTAATATGAGATGGATTTACTTTCCATAGCAAATTAAGCTTTCCATCAAAATACCATTATATAAAAAAGAAGAGATTTATTATCCCTCCTTTTAAATACCGCTCATCAATATAGTTCTAATTTCAAGATAATAATTTGATTCCTGATAATTTCGAGTAGCCTTCCGTAAAATTTCGGTACTATTCTGGACGTTTATAAAAATTTACACTCACCATGATAATTAATTGTGAAAAACTATTCTAAATTATTATGAATAAATTCTAACTAATTATGAAAAATCACATCTAAGAAGCTTCCCCAGCTCCCCACTTTTTCTTTTCTTCTACTGTAATGATGCCTAATTCATGGTGTTCACCTTCGTATAGTGCACCTTGGACAAAGCGAATTTCATTATTTGTATCAAAAACCTCTAGCTTGCAATAAGCACGATTTTTTTGTAAGGCAAGATAAAATTCGTCTGTGTTTTTCACTAATTGTCCATTACATTTGTGAATCACTTCCCCAGTCATTAAGCTCAACTTTTCAGCAGGAGAACCCGGTATAACAGTGAGAATAATAAGTCCATTCTCTCTTTGGGTAAAATAATATGGATTTGCCCCTTCACGTAAGCGATGTCGAAAAGAGATCAATCCCCTTGATAAAATTGCAAATGCTGTTCCTACGAGGGAGAGAATAGTGAACCACATTCCTCCTACTGCAAGGCAAGTCGTCATGATTCCAATCCATAGTACTTGTTTACCAAGCTTTTTCACAGCTATATGTGGTAAAGTACTTTGAACCTGTTGTTGGAAGCCAATGATAAATGGTACAAGGATAAGAGAATAAGAATGCGTACCCCAGTCAAATGTCGGCCACCAGCTGAATGGCGCAGTTAATGGACCAGCTGGCAAAAAGCAGAGCATTGGAATTAACCAAATTCTTTTTGTCTGAAATGCCCCGACTGTTAACCCACGGCGGCTTTTTCGATACTTAGGGGAGCTTTCCTTATATCCGCTCCTAATCATTAGTATCCCTTCAACTATTAATAGCAGCCCTATTAGGATAACAACCCCTGATAAACTTGCTGATGAGGTTTTTTCGATGTATGTTCCTAGCCAAGGTATTTGAAAACCAAAATGCTTAGTTAAATAAATAACAATATATGCAAGACTAATTGTAAAAGCAGCAGAAATAAGTCTGAAGCCACCAATTAAAGCTAAAAAGGCAAAAGAAATCGTAATGGTTGCTAGTATCCCAAAGCTTATAGTGAACCCGCTCGCGATAGAAGCTATCGATAATATAATACCTGCTATCCATCCTTTTGACAGAAGATAACGTAATTCCTGAAACGGAGGATAAACACTAATATGGAAATCTGCCCGTTCTCTTTTCACACGTAAAAAACCAATAAATACAGTAACGATAATGGCAAAATATAAACTAGGATTGATAAAAAATTCTCCGATACCCTTCAGTAACTCTAAACCCCATTCCTGTGCCAAGATTACTCACCGTCCTAATCCCGCGAATCTATTATTATTATTCTATCAGATACAAATACTAAAACCTATAATATTTCAAGGATTTCTTAAACTAAATTCATTTAACTATCATGAGGTATGGCTTTAGTCCTAATAAGAAAAAGTTAGTCAAGCTCCTATGCATCAGTCATGAGGAAGTACTATTGGCTTAATATGAAACTGTTAGTCGCTCTACTCTCTCTGTGCTGCTAATCATTCCAAGCTAATCGAGCAACAATTTAATGTGATATAAAACTGTTTTGAGTGATTGCTAGTAGTTTAGTATAAAACGGCGCGCCAGCTTACTTTCTTTGTGCTACTATTCGATCCTCATAAAGGCTTGTTCTAATAGGTAGACTAACAGTTTGTATTTACAAAAAAAAGGAGCAAGCTAATGCCCGTTCCCTAATTTTGATTGCTTATATATTTTATAGCTACCTGCAGTTGAAGATCGTTTTTCTCGTCTTTTTTTGCTTGTGTGATGGCCGAATCTAAAGATTCCGCTGTTTTATCGTCAATTTCACCTGTTGCTGGTAGTTTCTCTTGATTTTGAAATGCCTTCACAGCACGTTCGGTTTGATAATCAAAATACCCATCCTCACGTCCTGGACCATAGCCTAATCCTGATAGAATTTGCTGAGCAAGCTTCACTTGCTCATTATTCGCATTAAGCTTTAATGAATGTTCCAACGTTAATGGCGTCACATAAAAATATTCTGGTTGTTTTATCTCGATAGTTGGTCGAATACCTTTTTGGTGAATCCAGTTTCCATTTGGTGTTAGCCATTTAAACATCGTCAATTTTATAGAACTGCCATCACCCAATGGCATTGCTTGTTGAACAGTGCCCTTACCAAATGTCTTTTCTCCAATTAATGCATAACCATCTGCTTCATTTAATGAACTCGCTAATATCTCTGCTGCCGATGCACTACCCTCATCGATCAGAACTGCAATAGGATAATTTTTTTTCTGCTTCAATTTTGAATAATAAGGTAGTTTTTCGCCATTACGTTGTTCGATTTGAAAATAAGGCTTCGTGTTCGGAACCAGTCCTTTCAACATATCCTCTACGCTAGATAAATAACCACCTGGATTTCCTCTAACATCAATGATAAGCCCTTCAATATTTTGTGACTCTAGTTGTTTAAGCTTTTGATTAAAATCATTCGCTGTATCCCTTGAAAACTGTGTAATTTCCAGGTATCCAATTAATTGGTCTCCTTGTTTTTTTACATTAGAATATACCGTTTCAATCGGAATGCTTTCTCGTTTTACTTCAAATGTTAACGGATTACTAGATCCCTCACGCTGAATTTCAAGTGTTACGGTCGTTCCCTTTTTCCCGCGAATTTTCATTGTCGCTTCGGATAGGTCTAAACCATGTGTACTAACACCGTCAATTTTATCAATGACATCCTTCGACCGAAGTCCTGCTTTTTCAGCAGGTGAATCCTTATATGGAGCCACAATGACTATTTTTCCGTCCTTTTGAGCCACTTCCGCACCGATTCCTTCAAAGGATGAATCCAAGGTCTCATTGAATTGATTTGCCGTTTTCGCATCCATATAGACAGAAAAAGGATCATTTAATGTGCTTACCATGCCTTGAATAGCTCCTTCGACAAGCTGCTTCTCATCAACCTTTTTCACATATGATTTCATGATAAGATCATACGCTTGCGCAATTTTAGACAAATCAGGTAAAATACGTTGTCCGTTTAAGGGGACGGGTGTTGCACTACTATCCACTTTTTGCTCCAGATCGTGATAATACCACTTCATCCCTGTGTATGTACCACCTGCTCCAGTAATTAATGATCCTGAAATAATGACTGCTAACCATCTACGTTTCATCGAAGTCCCCCTCATCATGAATAAGTAAAGCTTTTCAAGTGAGATTTAGTGGGAGAAGAGCTCGACTAAATATCACAAAAGTTATGCATTGTTCTAGATTTTTTCGGGATAATTCACAAAGAACGAAAAACATTACTAATTCAATATATGATTTAGGAGGACAGGTTATGATTATTCCTTTTATGTTTGGTTGATTAGAATAAACGGGAGGAATCTTTTCACTTGAGGAATAGAGGGTGATGAAGGTAATACTTGGGGTCATTTAAGGTAATTTGTTCTTTTTTTGTGTAATGAAGAGCAGTTTGGAGATTCTTTTTAGTCGAGTTTGTCCTTCACTGGGTTGATGAAGGACAGTTCGGGGATTCTTTTTACCGTTTTGTCCTTCATCGGGTTGATGAAGGACAACTCATGGATTCCTTTTGACCGTTTTGTCCTTCATTTGCTTGATGAAGGACAGGTTGGGGTTTCTTTTTAATCTTTTTGTCCTTCATTGGGTTGATGAAGGACAACTCATGGATTCCTTTTGACCATTTTGTCCTTCATTTGCTTGATGAAGGACAGTTCGGGGTTTCTTTTTTACTTTTTTGTCCTGCATTTTTCCTTTTGACCCTTTCTAAAGGACAAGTTGCTTGCCTTTCTTCCCTCACTTGTCCTTTTGAGCCTTTCTAAAGGACAGGTTGCTTGCCTTTCTTCCTTCTCTTGTCCTTTTGAGCCTCTCTAAAGGACAAGTTGCATGCTTTTCTTCCCTCACTTGTCCTTTTGACCCTTTCTAAAGGACAGGTTGCTTGCCTTTCTTCCCTCACTTGTCCTTTTGAGCCTCTCTAAAGGACAGGTTGCTTGCCTTCTTTCCTTCACTTGTCCTTTTAAGCCTCTCTAAAGGACATATTCCCCCTTTTCTTCCTTCACTTGTCCTTTTAACTCTTTCTAAAGGACAAGTTGCATGCCTTTCTCCCCTCACTTGTCCTTTTGACCCTTTCTAAAGGACAAGTTGCATGCCTTTCTTCCCTCATTTTTCCTTTTGACCCTTTCTAAAGGACAAGTTGCTTGCCTTTCTTCCCTCACTTGTCCTTTTGAGCCTTTCTAA
>NZ_JBYSWK010000084.1:0-12040 GCF_058781025.1 Heyndrickxia sp. FW510-T9
GGAATATTTTATCAAGAATGTAGGGATTTAGAAAAATTTTTAGTTTTATTTCAAGAAATTCTTAAACATTTGATTTGAGATAAGTTTATAAAATAAGTGCATAAGATATCGAATGTTTTAAATGCTCTTAGAAATTAAAGATATATACGTTTAGTAATTTCCACTTTATTGTTTTATTTATTGGAAGTTAGAGTCTACTTAAACTAATTTTTTCTGAAGGAGATGATTCCCTTGAATGTAGTATATACATCGCATAAGGGTGTCCGAGATCTAAATGAGGATTCAATAATTATTAATGCCCAATTATCATTATATGGGGTTGCAGACGGTGTTTCTTCCCTGATGCCGTTTATGAGCGAAAAAGGTTATACCGGTGGCTATATAGCGGCTAATGAAGTAAAGAAGTACTTTGAATCCAAAACTACCTTTAATAGTTTTACCAAGGATTTATTTTCTATTAATAATAATATTTTTAGCAAAATGAAAGAATATAATATTGATATATTGAAGAAAGAACAACTATGGGGAACTGCACTGGCATTAGTTAAAATAGCTGATTCATATGTGGATTTTATACAAACGGGGGATTGTATGATTCTAGCAGTTTACCAAAATAATGAAGTCAGACCGCTAACTCGAATTCAAACAACTAATGTAGAGAATGCAGCTATTACTAAATGGAAGGATATGATAATCAAAGGTATAAGAAATAGAGAAGACTTATTTAAAAATGTAAAAGATATCCTAATTTCTAATAGACAGAAAAGCAATACAATGGATGGATATGGAGTATTGAATGGTGAGGATCAAGCTCTTGACTACGTAGAAAGTGGAAAAATAAATAGAATTGGATTAGAGCATCTTATTTTACTTACAGATGGAATGTTTTTGCCGTCAGAAAGTATCCCAAATAATATAAACTATTGGAATTATGTTGTGGAGTGTATTTTAAATAAAGGGATTGAAAAGTATACAAAGGATTTAATTGTACTCGAGGAAACGGATCCTCAATGCGTAATGTTCCCGAGATTTAAAAAATCTGATGATAAAACTGGTGTGATTATTAGCTTTTAATTCAGGGATGGATATGGAATTTGGAAAGAGGGATAATGTGAAAATAGGAGAACTCTATCAGCAGCAGTTAGGAAGAGTGCTGATACAAGCATCCATGATTGCCCTTCATCAGAAAAATGAGAATTTACAGGAGACACTGTTAGGATTTGAAGCCTATTCTGAAAATACGAAGGAATGGGCTTTTGTAAAAGATTTATTCACTTTAACCACAGATGAAATAGCTGATAAATGGTATGGTGCAAAAGATACGGCTATTGGATTTTATTTTAAAAATGAATCGAATTAAAACACACGGCTGAATTGGTGACTTTTTTTCTGTTCATTGGTTTGTGACCGAAATAATAACCGATGTATGTGTACGAAGTGACGTGGTAGATATCTCCTTATTAGGTTTTGATTAGTTTAACTATTGAGTATGATTCCAAATGAAGGGAATACTAATCAAAAGAGTGCAAGAAGGGGGTAACCATGGAAACGATTAAGCCGATTAAACTAGGTTCATACAAAGAAGAGACTAGTGAACAGTTAACTTCTGCAGAAATGGGTAAACTTTGGGCCACCTTTATGGGAAACAGCATGACAAAATGCATATTAAGCTATTATCTACAACATGTTGAGGATAAGGATATAAAAACTTTATTAGAAAATGCATTAAAATTAAACTTAGAATTTATGAATTCAATCAATAGAATTTTTGAAAAGGATAATTTTCCTATTCCCAAGGGTTTTGGGGATGAAGATGTAAACCTTGGAGCTCCTCGCTTATTTCAAGATCAATACTATGTTCATTATTTGAAATACGCTGGAAAAGCAGGAATGAGTATTTATAACGTTGCAATACCTCTTGTCATTAGAAAGGACGTTCAAGAATTCTTTAGGTATTGTATGGATGCCACAATGGACTTAATGGAGCAAATCAATGAAATATTAATGAATAAGGGATTTATAAACAAACCTCCATTAATTCCTGTACCTGAAAAGGTGGAGTTTGTACATCAGGATTTTTTAAATGGTTTTTTGGGACCAGTGCGTTCTTTACATGCATTAGAAATTGCTCATATTTACGACAATATTGAAAATAATGTAACGAGCAAGGCTCTCATTATGGCATTTGCTCAAGTAGTAAAGGATGAAAATATTCGAAAATTGTTTGAGTGGGGTAGGGATATGACATCCAGAGATATTGAACACTATATGCAAAAGCTACATAATGAAAATCTACCTTCGCCTTCTTTTCTAGATGATTTTGTGACAACATCAACTTTTTCACCCTTTTCAGATAAATTAATGTTATTTCATAAAATGGATATGTTCTCAATGAAAATTAGAGCATTTGGAAATTCAGTTGCAGTTAACGGAAGAAATGATGTTGGGCTAATGTATACCAAATCGTTATTAAAAATCTCAAAATTTGTTGAAAATGCAGCAAAAATTTTTGTTGAAAAAGGTTGGATGGAGCAGCCGCCACATGCAGTGAATAGAAGTGATTTAGTATCTAATTGAGGTTAAACAAATGTGAATCTATTGAGAAGGCTTGGCATTTTATTCGCCAAGCTTATTTTTTATTAGAATTATCAAAAATGTGTTAATAGAGCCTTCTTTTTAGAGGGAAAATGATGTATCAATTAGAAATAGTAATTGAAGAGTCTTTTAATAAAAATACAACGAGAGAGATAGATCAGATAAGATTCTGCAATAAGTTAATAACATTACTCTTATTAAACCCCAACTAAATTCGATAAGAATCATTTTGTTATTAATAATTTATTAAACTATAACTCATATATACGAAGTACTAAAAATACGATATATAAGTAGAATAAAAGTACATTCAATGGTTTTCACTAATTTATTCATGGTTTTAGGTTGTTAAACGGTGTTACGTTTTTTATTATTCGTACCACGCAGTAATCTCTTAAACATAAATAACTTAGTTAATATGTGTTATAGATATTGGTAATCCGAATTGTTATCTTGGCGTACAGGACGAACAGCTACTGATTTCATACCACCAGGAGGAGTGGCAGGGTGTGCCGAAAGCGATATTGAAAAACATACAGAAAGAATTTTGCTTCCAAGTTGAAATTCTTCCTGGATTTCATTCAGGTGATCCGCATGCAACGGATTCCCCGGACTTCTTCCGGAAGATCAATTACGCTAGCTTTGGGTTTTAGTTTAAAAAATATCGTTCAATTGAGGTGGAGTTGAAAACCATGAATGCAAATCAAAATCACCGAATTCTATATGCGGTTTTCGAGAATGAAATTCAATTACCGATCCTGGATATTACTCATCCTCTTTTCAAGGCAAGTATTGATGAACAGGCATATCATTTGAGCTGTCTCAAGTCAGCTCAGAGCATTGAATCATTAAAGAAGATGCCTGGCTTTATCCAGAACATCTTTGTGAAAATGTCGAATGTTGACAATTCACATCTTAGCGGCATGCGTACTTTGCTTTACAAACTTGGTCCCGACTTAAGCCGGGGGATAAAATTAGGTTTCCGAGACAAGTGGGCGGTGAAGCAAACCTCTTTCATGGGACTTCGGATTAGGTTGAGGGATCTTTGTCGGCTCCAGTCGAAAATTTTGCTGCCCCAGCTCAAACAATTCCCTGAACGGAACCTTTGTTTCTTCAATATCGCTGGAGGGGCCGCTACCGACAGTATCAACACCCTGATTCTAATTCAGGAATCGGATCCGGAATTACTCGCGGGACGGAAAATTGAGATCAACATTTTAGATATCGATACCTATGGTCCCAATTTCGCAAAACGGTGCATTGATGTTTTGAAGCAACCGGGGGAACGCTTCCATGGCCTGGACATTACCCTCAGCACTATTCATTATAACTGGAGCCAACCGGAGGCATTACGAAAGATGAGTTTGGAACGTTCCAACTGGATTCAGCTCTGTCCATCGGAGGGCGGTCTTTTTGAGTATGGTTCGGATTCAGATATCATTGAAAATTTAAACCATTTCTATGCCAACTCCCCGACGGACGCCAGGGTCACGGGTTCATTAATCTTCGACCGGGAGCATATTAATCCGGGATACCTGGGATTTACAGAGTTTATTGGTGTGCAAATCCGATATCTTGGGCTGGAGGGGTTGCAGCAAATTTTAACCCAAACCTCATGGGTTTTGGAAGAATCCCGTAAAATTGATACGATCTATATTCTGTTTTCATTGAAGAAAGAGTGACCTAAGTCAATGGCATCCGAAACAATTCCATAATGCTCATTGTTAGAAATGTAGACCAACAGAATTTAAGTAATTACAAATTTATAGATTCAGGTGCTTGAACTTAGACATTACATGCTAATTTCGTGCAATTGTAAACCAAGGTAATCAAGTTAAAATATGCTTTGGATTTGTGCTACTACAGCAAGATTACCTAATGAAATATAGATAAAATTAACATGACTCAGCCACCGAATCCAATTATTTAGGTGGGAAGTTTGAATATTTAATAAGCAAATATTTCATCAGCATTTATCTTTTTGGCTTGTAGTGCTACTATCTATGCTATTTGTGTCACATATTTAACGATATATCTGTGAATATTGAAGGTAATTCAGCAATATAGGGAGGGGAAAAGTACATGCATGATTCAACATTAAAAAGATTTGGAGTTTCAATGGAGGGGAATTTACTTCGAAAGTTCGATCATTTGATTCAAAAAAGAGGATATGAAAATCGCTCCGAAGCCGTTCGAGACCTTGTCCGTGATGCACTGATTCAACAATCTTGGGAAGAAAACGAACAAATAGTTGCAGGTAGTATCCTTTTATTTTATGATCATCACCAAAAAAATCTAGTCGATGAACTAACAAAAATTCAGCATAATATGCATGATTATATCATAGCCACTACTCACTTCCATTTGAATCATTCCAGTTGCCTTGAACTCATTGTTGTCAAGGGGAAATCAAAAGACATTCAGCAGCTTAGCAATAAATTGACAAGCTTAAAAGGTGTTCAATATGGAAAGTTTACAATAGCTCCGGTAGAGCAATTATAAGGTTCAATGAAGTGAATTTTATAGAATTGGGATATTCTAAAACACTTGTGTTAAGGTAATGAAAACGTTTATTTCCTTGTAGGATTAGTTTTATTAGAAAAGGAGTTGTTCTGACCAAATGAAAGGAATCGAATGGGTAAAAGCATTATGTAACCGTTATATGCTAGTTGTTTTAATAATCCATATTGTTGGAATGGTGGCGTTATTTATTGTGGTCCCTACTCATCCTGCTTTTATTGGGATGGGGATAGCCGCATATGTGTTTGGAATGCGACATGCTTTTGACATCGATCATATTGCAGCAGTAGATAATACTATCCGTAAGCTAATAGCGCAGAAAAAGGATTCTCGAGGAGTCGGGCTTTTCTTCTCGTTAGGGCACTCAACTGTAGTCTTTTTATTAGCTGTGCTAACAGCAATTTCCGTAAAGTTTGTTACAAAATACATGTCTAGTATGCAGGACATCGGAGGAATAATCGGTGTTATCGTATCAGGGGTGTTTTTAGTATTTTTGGCTGTCTTAAATTGTGTGTTGTTTGTGCAATTGTGGAAAATATTCCGACAAATGAAAGAAGAAAGAATATCCGAAGATGAGCTTGAGAAAATGTTTGAAGCTAAAGGATTTTTCACACGATATTTAAAACCTCTATTTAAAATAGTGACCAAAAGCTGGCATATTTACCCCATCGGATTTTTGTTCGGTCTTGGATTTGATACAGCAACGGAAATTTCATTATTAACGATGTCCGCTGGAGCTGCTAAAAGTAGTTTACCGTTTATTGGTATCATCGCTTTACCAATATTATTTGCAGCAGGTATGAGTTTGTTTGATACATTAGATGGGATCATGATGACAAAGAGTTATTCTTGGGCAGAGGATAGACCGGTTCGAAAGGTATATTACAACTTGACCGTTACAGCGATATCTGTCGTTGCAGCATTAGCTGTTGGCGTCGTTGAATTATCCCAAATCACCACTGAGAAACTCCATTTAACAGGGGTCTTTTGGAAATTAATTGCTAGTATTGATTTCGATAACTTAGGTTATTTCTTAGTTGCAGCTTTTTTAATTATTTGGGGCATTTCCGTTTTTGTCTGGAAATTTTATAAAATTGAACAGCGATACACAGTTAAATAATCTATCAATCTTATGAATCTGCTTATTTTTTCAGTATTATGTCTTTCGAAAAATAGATTTGTTTAAAAAGCTTCTGAATAATGAATATCAGCTTGACTAGTAAGAGTTTTTTCAAAGACGTTTTGGATGAAGGGGTGCTACCAATTGGAGTAGCTGTTGTCGTACATACAGCTATTCAATGGTTAGAAAATTATTCTAAATAACATTTGTAATTTTATTAGGTTAGTGAAGGGAAACATGTTGTATAATACGTGTTTCTCTTTTTTTGGGAAAATAATATTAGCTGTTTTGAGAGTAAATACATATAGGAGAATGAAGATTATAAGCAAGGAGTATTATGTAAAAGAATGAGCAAGCAAAATCCTAATCTATAGACGTGTACATTATGAGAGAGGATATTTTTGGTATACTATTAATAGTTAAAGTTTTCTGTTTTTTAAATTATTATAGTTACCTTACATAATATATTAGAATTGATACATAAAACAGAAAACATAGGGGGATTTATGCTAAAAAAGACAATTGTATTTACTGGCGGGGGATCAGCAGGACATGTAACACCTAATATTGCAATCATAAATGAAATTAAGGAAGAGTGGGAAGTCTTTTATATTGGCTCCAAAAACGGAATCGAAAAAGAATTAATAAAAAAAATGAATATACCATACTTTGGTATAAACAGTGGAAAACTTAGAAGATACATAGATTTTGATAATGTAGTTGACATATTTAGAGTTATTAGAGGGTGTATAGAGGCAAGAAGCCTATTGAAAAAACTTAATCCTAAATTAGTATTTTCAAAAGGTGGATTTGTATCTGTTCCCGTTATTTTAGCAGCTAAATCGCTTAAAATACCTGTTTTCATACATGAAAGTGACATTACTCCGGGGTTAGCTAATAAAATTTCACAGAGGTTCGCAACCAAAATATTTACCTCCTTAGAAGAGACAAAAACGTTTTTTCCAGAAAATAAAACGACTGTTATTGGTTCTCCAATAAGGAAAGAAATATTAAATGGTTCTGCTATAAAAGGTAAAAAATTACTTGGGTATGATGATAAAAGCGCTATCTTAACGATAATGGGTGGAAGCTTAGGAGCAAAAAAAATTAATGAAGCTGTCAGGAATTCTCTTAAACAACTAACTTCTAATTATCAAGTTGTTCATTTGTGTGGGAAAAATAACCTTGATAATAAATTAATAAAGATTCCTAGATATAAACAATTTGAATATGTACATGAGGAGCTTGCAGACATTTTAAATGCGACTGATATTGTTATAACAAGAGGCGGCTCTAATGCCATATTTGAATTTTTAGCCTTAAATATTCCAATGATAATTATCCCTCTAGGACTAGACCAAAGTAGAGAGGATCAAATATTAAATGCAAAGGCATTTGAAGATAAAGGGTATTCTCTTACTTTGGAGGAAGGGAATCTTAATAAGGAAACATTGTTGGAATATATTGAAACTGTTTTCATAAACAGTGAAACTTTCCGTAGAAATATGAAGAAATCTCCTAGTGGAGACGCATTAAAAATTTTAATTAAAGAAATAAATACTATGTAAATAAGAATTTAAGAGTTATTACTATAAGTTCATTCAAATGGAGGGGATGTTATGAGTATTGCTCCATTATCTAGTTCAAATCACATGGATGTTGTTAAACTATTTGGTGGCGAGATAGATAATTATCAATTTCTTATCAACGATTTAGTTAATAATAATTATCAAGGAGAAAATTTTAAGGTTTTTGGAGAATATGAGAATGGTGAATTAGTTTCCATTTTACTTAATGATTTTAATAATGTTACCTATTATTCTAATACAGAGAGAAATGTTGATTTATATAAAGAAATTATTGAAACATTAACATTTAGCAAATTATCTGGCCATAGTAAGCTAATGCGGAAGTTTAAATCTTTCATTAATGTAAAAGAAGATATTCAATCATATATGGGAGTAGTTAAACACCTATCAGTTAACAGAAAATACCCCGATTTAGAAATGAAATTTGTCCAATCTGAAGAAGAAATAGGAAAGCAATATGATTTATTTTTATCGACAAGTGAATTTCACGGAAGTCTTCCAGATAATAAAAATAAATATATTGAGATGGAAAGCAAAAGATTAAAAAATACAAATGACCGAACAGCATATTTGAGTATCGATAATGAAATGGTGTCTTCCGCATCGACTATTAGGGAAGGCGATAAAAGTGCCATCATAATAGGTGTTTATACAAATCCAAAATTTCGTGGTGAGGGATACGGATCAGAAGTATTAATTGGATTATTTAATTTGCTGCTTAAGGAAGGCAAATATCCTTACTTGTTTTTTAGTAATCCTACAGCTAGAAGTGTTTATAAGAACCTAGGAATGACAGAAATTTGCGAATGGAGTGTTTTAGAAGTCTGAACGTTTTTTGGATCATTAATGTTAGACACGAAGATTAAATCGACAGCTTTTTTATTTTGGTGAATAATTTTTTTGACAAGGAATAATTAAGGAGTTTGAAGAATTTTACATAGAGAAATATGCTCGATTTAATATGTTTTTTACTTGTTAAGTTTAAAAATTTTATTGAAAAAAGTGGGTTAATAAGGATGTTTTGAAAGGAGAGATCATATGGAAGAATATTATTGGGATACTAAGATAGAGTATCTAAAAAGAACGAGAGACTTATATTATAATGATGATTATTTGGAATTTTTGGTAAAGTTCGTATGGAAAATTAATAATCCAGTACATATTATTGATTTTGGTTGTGGATACGGATATTTGGGGTTGAAATTGCTTCCTCTCTTACCAAATGGTTCAAAATATACGGGAATAGATAAAGGGCAACAACTTATTAATAAAGCAAAAGAAGTATTCCACCAACTACCTTATGAAACCGAATTTTTAGAAGCAGATTTAAATGAGGTTAAAATAGAGAGTAAGTATGATATTGCGATTTGTCACGCATTTTTGTTGCATATGACCGACCCAAAAAATATATTGCAAAACATGCTAGATTCTTTAGTTAATGACGGAAGAATTATTTGTTTTGAGCCACATTGGATTTCAAGTATGGCTTCAAACCATTTGAATGGGTATGAGCAGTCGCAAATTTTTCCACTAAGTTCTCTTCAAAAATTATTTGAAACAGACAAAAAACAAAAGGGGAAAGATGGAAACATCGGTGCAAAAATACCGTTATATCTAAGTGAAATAGGTGTAAAGAACATTGAGTGCAGAATGAGTGATAAGGTTAATTTTCTGCATCCTAATATGGATCAAAAGAACAAGCAAAACTTATATAATTCCTTAAAAGAGGATGGAATTGGTAATGAACCAACTGATAAAGAAGCATTTATAGATGGTTTAATGAATCGTGGACTTTCATTAAATGAAGCTCAGATACAGTTTGAAGCTGAACTGCTTTTTTCCCAAGTATTTAACACGGATTCCTCTTTTATATGGGCTCCTTGTATGAAAATTACGTATGGTGTAAAAGAATGAATTGGGAATAATAATATATTAAGAGCTGAGTATTATGGTAGGTTGAAAACGCCTTTTTTACACAGATAAATAAAAGTAAAAAAAATAAATACCCTTCAGTACTATATGAGTCATGGAAGAAAACCCCTGAAAGTATATTCAGAGGTATGATAAATGATTAAGTGTTTACGGTTGTATTGCTTGAAGGTGTGAAGTTAGTAACAACTAAAACAATTGGGGAGTCTACTTCAATTGTTGAACCAGCTGGCAAAGTTATGACTAATTGCCCTACACCTGTACCTCCAGGAGTGTAGGCAAATAAGTCTTCCATCTGTAATACCCCATTAATAAATACATCAATATAACTATTATCAGTAGCTAAATCTGGAAGTGTCGTTGCATTTGCCCCCGTGTCGGTCCAGAAATCGTCAACCGCAATGGTTAAAGTGTCTGGTCCAGCTATTGTTGAAGCCGCTTTGTTGAAGAATCTTTCTACTGTTGGAGATGTAGTGACTGTTGTAATTGCAGTAATAGCAAGTTTCATAATTTGTAAAGGCAAAATTTTCACCTCCTTTCTAAACAATATTTATTTTATGTAGCAACTTTTTTTTAGTATAGTCATTGAAATTAATAATGGAATAAAATCAAGCACAAAATTATGCCCCTTTTTATAAAATGTTTAGAGATGAAATATATTAAATGTTGGGGTGAATAAAGTTGATAAATGATTCTTGTATGAACAAATTAAATAAGCCACTCCTAACAATTCCGACTATACCGCCTGATGAAACTCGTTTTCGCATTCCGATTAAGGTGGATGTAATTGAATATTATACAATTTCAGATGGGCATTGCAGAACTTATAAGGAGGGAGATGGAATTAATGGACAAGGAGATAAAGTAATATTGGCCCCTTGCATGGTTTCTTATATGAATCTATTTATTAATGGAGTTTTGCAGCCTATAGAAAATTACGAAGTACAAAGTGGAATTATTAAGTTGAAAACAGAAGACGTACCTCCGAAAGGTGCTCCTATAATACTTCAAATGTTTAAAATATAAATTACTATATTTATTGAGTTAAAGTAAATACAATAAGTCATGATGCTAATGTACTTCTAAATAAAGTATTTTTTATAGTTTTTGAAATGAAATAGACATATGAAAAAGGAATTTACATATTATTAGAGAACTATTTGAATAGAAATATTACTTAATAGTGATAAAGGAGTGATTTTAATTGAGTGATCTTACAGTCCTTGAAACATACAAAAATGATCTGCAAAAATATTCTTTAGAGCAATTAAGGTATATTGCAGATGATGGGGTTTGGTCTATGTGTCAAATGTACAACCATTTGATTGTTGTTGCAAATGAGTACCTTGATAATGTCGAAGCTTGTGATGTAGCAGATGAGGAGCAACAGCTTGGGAAAACAACATTTGGTGAGAAGTTATTCAAAAATGGAGGGTTCCCGCCAATCAAAATCAAGTTACCAGACGAATTAAATAGCCTACCTAGCAATATGGAAAGCAATGAAGAGCTTGTAATTAGACTAGACCAAGTTATAGAGAGATTGAAGAAATGGGAATCTAAATTGAATAACATTAGTCCCAATTATAAGGTACAACATGGTGGATTTGGCTGGCTTAATGCAAGGGAGTGGTACGAATTGGTCGGAATGCATTTCCGTCACCACTTACGTCAGAAGGGTGAATTAGAACAAAAACTTGGATTATAAGTAAAAGCTTATTGGATGTAGTTTTACAATTTGTACTGTTGCTTTTTATTGTAAAACAAATAAAGAGGTTTCTACTGGATTGAAGAAACCTCTTTAAATATTCCTTTCTATATTGAAAGGGGAAATATGTGGTAATGTCTATTTTTTCTCAAATGCTGGATATAAATAGACACTCTCTGTGTTTTTGTAATTGCATATAATTTCTTATAGATATTTTGTTAAAAAAATAGATCCGAAGATAAGAAAAACGCCAAGCCCCAAACTAAAAATTCCTGCTGCACGTATTATAAAAATATATACTTCTGACGGTTCATTGCCTGCACCGGATTTCCAGCTCTCTGAAATGTACCAATTCCACTCAGGCTTAAATAAAAAGGATGCGCCTAAAAGAATTAATATAATTCCCACAATGATCATTGATATCCCCTCCTAAAAACAATATACAAGTAACATTTAGTTAAGTTTCAAATTAAGTTATTACTGTTTTTTTTAGTAGATGAAGAAATATCGTTTCATTTAATTCACAACATCATAAAGAAGAATTATTTAAATTAATTGATGGAAACCGAGATCATCTTAGAA
>NZ_JBYSWK010000085.1:0-10528 GCF_058781025.1 Heyndrickxia sp. FW510-T9
CCATAATATTGCGAATTTTTTTCAAAAATAAAAAAGGGTAATAGTTACCCTTTTAACCTTATATATCTCTATTCTTATTAAGTAATGAATCATTTAATCTGGAAATGGATTTAATAATCGCCTTTTTTTGATTATATCCCTTAACAGATACTGTTATATCATTATATTCAGTAAAAACTTGCCCCCAGGCTTCCTGTGATGAAAAACCGTATGAATAGATTTTAATCACTCCCGATTTTATCGGCAAGAAGAAAACGTCCATTTGATCATGTTTGTGCATGAAAATTACCCCTTTCCTATCTATTCACGATATTTCCTATATTTATTTAAAATAATCATTTTTTATGTCTAATAAATTATTATTCCATTAACAATGCAATATAAATAGACTATACCTTTAAATAAATAAGATTTCAATAGAAAAGATATAACAATTTCGAGTGTAGAATTTTGATAAAAGAAGGGCCACTTCAGTACTGAAAGAAGTGGCCCTTTTATTATATAAACAATACATTTTTTTCTATTTCATCTGCACTTACTGGACGACTAAAATAAAAACCTTGGGCTTTTAAACATTGTGCTGATATTAGGAATTGAACTTGATCTCTTTCCTCTACACCTTCTGCTATAACTTCCATTCCCAAATTGTGCGCCAGATTAATAATTGTTTTGGTAATGGCAGCATCTTTTTCATTCACTTGTATTTCTCTAACGAATGATTGATCAATTTTGATGATATCTATAGGGAATCTTTTTAAATAATTTAAAGATGAGTATCCTGTCCCAAAATCATCAACTGAAATAATAATCCCTAATTCTTTTAAACGCTGGAGCATTGAAAGGGCATTTCTTGTATCTTCCATCGCTCCTTCTGTTACTTCAATTTCAATGGATGAAGGTGGTAATTGATAAAATAATAGTGCTTTCTTAATGATAGTTGGCAAATTCGGATCCAGTAATTGTTTAGGTGAAATATTAATCGCCACACGAATATCGAGGAATCCCTTTTTTCTCCAGATCGAAAGTTGTTCGCAAACCGTATGAATAACCCATTCACCAATTGGAATAATCATACCCGTTTCCTCAGCCAACGGAATAAATTGTGCTGGAGATACAAAACCAAATTTCCGATTATTCCAGCGTATCAATGCTTCAAAGCTCTTAATCTTGCCATCAAGCAAATTGACTTGAGGCTGATAATGCATGATAAATTCGTTTTTCTGAATGGCTTTTCGCAAATGTGCTTCCATCAGTATATAATTCGGAAAAGCTTCATTCATTTCGCTCCGGTAGAAGCGGTAATGACCTTTGCCCTTTTCCTTCACCTGAATAAGAGCACTGTCCGCATTTTTAATTAAAGTTTCCGCATCTATCCCATCTGCTGGAAACAAACTAATTCCTATAGACGGGGTTAAATAGTAATCTTGATCATGTATGTTAAATGGTTCGTGAAACAGGGCAAGGATATTTCCAGCGACACGGTCTGCTTCTTTTTTCCTTAACTTTGGCAAGATGATCACAAATTCGTCTCCACCTAATCGATATACACGATAATGAGAAACATTTAGTGTAAGTAATCGATCAGAGGTTTGTTTTAATAATTCATCACCTGCTTGGTGACCTAGCGTATCATTAAAATATTTGAATCTATCTAAGTCAATGTAAAAAAGGGCAAAATCTTGTTCTTTTATCATTGATTTCGTAATTTCTGTTTGGAGATGTTCTAATAATGCAGGACGATTCCACAAACCAGTCAAATGGTCATGCATTGCCAAATAGTTCATTTTTTCATTTGCTCTCCATTGCTCAGTAGTATCACGTATGATAACATAAATCCCTGTGATGTCTTTGTTTACCTTAATCGGCACGGTTTTCAATTGAGCATATAATTTTAAACCTTGCTTATTTATAAATGTACAATTACTTGTTTCTTGTGGGTCACCTAATAGAGTATTTGTCATCACCTTAAATATTTCAGGAACTCCACTTTTATCTACAAGCTCGTAAATGGATCGGTCAATTAGCTCTTCTTCGGTAAAACCTATTATTTTGATGCTTGCAGGATTTGCACTTAATATTCTGCCGTTTTCACTTATTGAAAATATTGCATCTAAATTATGGTCAATTAATGATTGATATTTTTGTCTAGATTCAAAAAAATCTGTAACATCTCGTGTCATACCGACTATATAAGAAATAGAATTATTATCTTTTATTCCAGTAAGACGACTTTCAAACATTCTCTTTTCATTTTCATTTACTTGAATATAATCCGTAAAAATTACTGTATCCTTCGTTTCTAAAACTTTTAAATAATATTTATTTAAGTGGGCTGCAAGCTCTTCCGGCAAAACCTCTTCCAACAGTGAGCCCATATGCTCTTCCTTTAGATTCGCATTTTCTAGTCCTTTTTGATTAGCAAAGACATAACGAAATTTCGGACCAAGCTCCACTTTCATGATAAAAATCATATCTGAAATTTGATGCAAGAAAATTTCAGGAAGCATTTTTACTTCTTTTGTAATTTCAGGATGTAACAGATTTTTTTTCATTTGTGTTTTGTTAGTTTGCTTCATTTAACCATCCCTTTTATAAACCCCAGGCCCATATTTCAAGAAAATTGTCATTATATATCTATTTATGTCTATTTTACTAATTATCAGTATAAATGAATAGAATGAAAGATAAAATAATTATTTTTTTCTATTTACTTCTATTAATTCTTGCGTTATTTGTGAAAAAATATTATTTTATCAACAAAAAAGTAAGACTCATATATTTTATATGAGTCTTACTTTAAAATAAAAAAATTATGATAATGTGCCTATTCCTTTTCCATAAATGGCCACCAATTTGTTTTTCCAAGCGCTTTTACCATAACTGGAACAAATAATGGCAGTATGATGAATGCATAAAATAATAAACCTGATAATACAATGGTAGCTATTTGTAATAATGACATCACACCAGATGGGAGCATTGCAGCAAATGTTCCCGCAAGAATGATTGCTGCTGAAATAATGACTGTACCCATATTTTTCATTGCAAGTAGAATCCCTTCTTTTACTTGTAAATGGCGATATTCTGAGAAACGATCCATAAGGAAAATAGAATAATCAATTCCAAGTGCCATTAAAATAACGAATCCGAAGAATGGTACAGCCCAGCTGATTCCCGAGTATCCAAGAATATGAACAAATACCAATTCAGTTATTGCAATCGAAGAATAATAGGTAAGCAATAAGGAAATAATCAAGTAAATCGGCATGATAAGCGATCTTAAAAGTATGATTAAAACAATCCCTATCCCTGCTAGCATAAACATTACCGTTCTACTATAATCTGCATTCGACATTTTGTTTAAATCATGATTCATGCTAGTAACACCTGATATCCCGATATGTGCGTTCTCAAGTTTCGTTCCCTTAAGAGAGGTTTTTAATGCTTGATTTATGTGATCAATCGTTTGCATTGCTGCGTTGGAATATGGATTTTGATTTAGCACTAAATCAAAAGTCGTCATTTTTCCGTCTTTTGAAATATAGGTATCTAGTGCTTGCTGATAGTCCGCATTGGACAATAGTTCATCTGGAATATATACACCGGATTTTTGTAAATTAGCATCAGTAGACATCTTATTCAAATAATCGCTTGCATCGTTTAATCCCGATTGTATTTTGCCAAGTCCATCTGTACTTTGATTTAGACCATTGGTAAGTTCGGATAATTGCCCTCCAATTGATCCAAACCCTTGCTGAAGCTGCGATTGTCCATCCACAATTTTCCCCAATCCATTTGATACATCAGGAAGTTTTTGGATAACTTGTGATTGACCAGCTGCTGCCTTTGACATACCTGTCTCTAATTGCTCTAATCCGGATATTATTGGATCAAAACTGTTTGCAAATTGACTAATTCCAATTAGGACACTGCTTAAGCCTGTATTCGCTTGCTGAAAACCAATATTTACGAATGATAAATTTTTATTTAATTCCGATAAGGCTCCTCCGCTTACTCCAAGACTTTGTGCCGCTCCTTGTACTGTTAATTTGATTGTTTTGTAGTCATCATCTTCTTTAAGCCCATTATATTTTGATTCGAGAGTTGCAAAATGTTGATTCAAATTCATGAGATTCGTTTGAACAGATAATATTCCGTCCGATATCTGTTTATATTTTTGTTCTAATTGCTGGATCCCTTGCTGCATATTCTGATAGTTTTTCAGTAGCTCATTTACTCCTGCTTTTAATGAAAAGGCTTGTTTACGAGCTTCGATAATTCCATTTTTTAAATCATGCGCTCCTTGTGATCCGCTGCTAATCCCATTTTCAATTTGCTCAAGAGCAGTCTGTAAATTTGCAATTCCAGATTGTAATGATTTTGTTCCTGTCTGAAGATCACCAATACCCTCTGTTACACTTTTAAGCTTAGGTTCATTTTTACTTAAAGACTTGGCAGCAGTATCAAGACCAGCTTTTATATCACCAATTCCTTTATTTCCTTTTCCAATCCCTTCACTAATGGAACCCGCTTGATTTCTGACATAAAGTTCCTTCATAACATCCCCAACAGGACGAGTTGCACTGCGAACTTTTTCAACATGATCTACTTTAGATAAATCATGACTTACATTTTCAATTAAACCTAAATATTCCTTAGATTTCATCGAATCATCATTTTCAAGAACGACGGTAACTGGCATAATTTCACCAGCTCCAAAGCTATTCGAAACAATATTAAATGCTTTCACTGACTCATAATCATTTCCAAGCTCATCCAAAGAATTAAATGATATTTTTCCACTATTGCTTATTAATAATGGAACAGTAATGACGGCAACAATTCCTAAAGCAATGAGTGGTCTCGTAATAGCAAGTTTCCCAGCCCATCCCCAAAGCTTGCTTTCAGAATGAGAAATATTTCCTTTTAGGGGCCAAAAAATCACTTTTCGGAGTGTAACCATAAAGAAAGGAACGACTGTTAATAATGCAAGTAATAAGAAAACCACACCTACCGCAACAGCTGAAGCAGATTGATAGAGCTTAAAGCTTGCAAAGCCAATTGAAGCAAAGCCTACCATTACCGCAATACCGCTAAATAAAATTGTTTTCCCTGCAGTTTTATAAGTAGTAATGATTGCAGGTACTATTTCATTTCCTCTTGATAATTCTTCTTTAAAACGACTTAAAAGCAGAATACAATAATCCGTCCCTATTCCGAATAAAACAACAACTAAGAAAATCTGCGTAAAATTCGATAAAGGAAAATTCAACTTATCTACTAAAAAAGCAACAACTGATTGGCTAACTATATAGGTTAATCCTACTGTAATCAGTGGAATTATAGGAGCTACTACGGATCTGAAAACTAAAATTAGAACAATTAATATAAAGGCAACCGTAATTAATTCCGTCTTTTTAAGACCTTTTTGCGAGCTTATTACAACATCTTCATTAATCAGCCCATTACCTGTCATCATCGTTTGGACATGTGGTGTAGTAATGGCACTGTCTAGTGTATCTCTAACACTACTAATTTCTTTATTCTTAATATCCACGTCTAAAATAGCTAGAATCGTTTTCCCATCTTTTGATACTAGTTGATTTTTTAATTCCTGTTGATCAAAATGTGTTGTAACTTCATTCACACTGAGTTCACTTTTATTGTTTTCAATATGCTGAATAGTCTTATGAATATCTTCCGTTTGTTTTGAATCCAATTTATGATTACTGTGGAACACGACAATAAAGGATTCGGAGCCATCCTTTTCGCTCGTATGATGCTGCTTTATTGCAGATGCAAGTCTAGAAGGATAGCCGTCCGGCACCGTAATTTGACCTTTTTCCCGAACTAGGTCCTCCATGTTTGGAGCCATCCATGCCAGAATAACTGCTACTATAATCCAAAAGGCTAATATGAACCACCTGAAGCGGATAAAGAATTTCATTAATTATTTCCCTCCTTTGAATGCTGGATGATATTTGAAATTTTTTCGTAGAGATCAATGAATAATTCTAAATCCCCTGGGCTTAATTCTTTTAAATAATGACTGACAAACTTTTCAATTTTTATTTCCACTTCTTCACAAACCTTTTTTCCATCATCGGTTACCGTTATGTATACATTCCTGCGGTCAACCTTATCTCTTTCTCTTGAAATAAGTCCTTTACTTTCTAACTTATCGACTTTAGCGGTTATCGCGCTTTTATTTACACATAGCTGCTCTGTTAATTCGGCAGAACGTAGCGGACCATGAAAAAAAATATTTCTCAACATAGAATATTGTTCTAATGACAATTCCTCCAACACATTTTCCGAAATAAGGTTAGAAATTCTTTTGGTAGCAAATAAATATACATCTTCATATCTTCTGATCAAAAGCTTGATTTTCTCTCTTTCCATTATAGTTCACCCCTTAAACTGTTAACTCCATTAACTATAAGAAAGGATAGATTATCCTGTCAATAACATAATTTAATTGACACAAAACATTCATTATTTACTACTCAGCCTTTCCAATTCTATTAAATAGTAGTATAATGAGATCAGTCAATTTCAAAATTATTAAACAATGGAAAGGAGTTCATTTTTTTGAATTCAAACTCTTCCGCTCCATTACCACCTTCTATATTAAACCTCTCACATGCTATTTTCACTGTAAACCGGCATGCTAAAACAGCCACAAACCCTAAGTTTTTATATAAATTAAAAAGAGAAGCAATTGAGAAAATGGTTAGAGAAGGAAAGGCAAAAAAGATAGGACTTCATTTTTCTGACAATCCAAAATATAGTCAGCAACAATCTGATGTTCTTGTGCAATGTGGAGAATATACTTTTCATATTCCTCCATCAAAACAAGATTTCGAATTACTACCTCATCTTGGTAAACTAGATCAGTATACAAGAAATCCAAAATGTCATATGCCATTAAACCAAGCAAAGCAATTATTGCAAACTTATACAGGGTTAAGGGAAATAAATAAAACTCGAACTATCAGTCGTAAACCTCAACCTCAAAGACCAGTTTTCAAAAAATTAGGTGATAGTTTTTTTTAAAACCTTGTCGGAATAGGTTTTCCTCCCCTTTAAATAGCTGGCATTACAAGAATCACCAACTCTCATTTGTGCAATCTTGACGCCATATATAAAAAAGAAGAGCTTCCAAAAATTGAGGCTCTTCTTTTTTATCAATAAATCACTTGTAATACTATTAACCTTTATTGTCAGCGTCATGGTTTATTTCTGCAATAATACTTTCAAAATCAAGTATAAGAATCATATCGTTTTCTTGTTTAATTACTCCAATTACTTGGTGCTCTTGACCTGCGTACATATCGGATGGCTTCTCTATTTGTTCTCGAGAAATTCTATGTATTTGACTAACATTATGTACATGAAATACAACTTTCACTTGATTAAACTCTGCAACTATATATTTTTCCTGATCTTTATCCTCACTTGTACCGGTGTTTAATACTTTAGCCAAATCAACGACTGGCAAAACTTCGCCGCGCAATTGAATAATTCCCTCAATATACTGGTGTGCATGTGGAATAAATGTTACTGGAACTGGCTGAATAATCTCTCTTACTTGTATTACATTAATGCCGAATTTATTGTCCTGTAATTGGAATTCAATAATTTCTAATTCACTTGCGCATTCTTGAAAGATATCATTTTCTACAGTCATATGGCTACTTCCTTCCATTACAATCTTTATGTAAATATAACACGAAATATGATAGAAGTGTTCTGTATTTTAAAATTTCTAAATCGGGAAAGATATACGGCAAAAATAATTAAGAAAAAACGATAAACAGTGATAATATATAAGAAGGATAATTAGAAAGGATGGCTTAGTGGTGGAACATTTACTAAATAAAAGAGTTATAGATATAGAAATATCGGGAATTCGAAAATTCTCTAATATGGTCAGCGATGTAGAAAATATGATTTCCTTTACGCTCGGACAGCCTGATTTTCCAACTCCTATGCATGTTAAGCAAGCTGGAGTTTCTGCTATTGAAAACGATTTTACTACATATACACATAATGCGGGCTCTATAGAATTACGAAAAGCAGCCAGTGATTTTATAAAACAAAAATATCATTTGGAGTATGATCCGAAAAAAGAAGTCATAGTGACAGTTGGTGCAAGTGAAGCGATTGATGTAGCCTTAAGAACTATTCTGACTGAAGGCTGTGAAGTGATTTTACCAGGTCCTATTTACCCGGGATATGAGCCAATCATAAGGATGTCTGGGGGGATTCCGATACATGTAGATACAAGGGACTCCCATTTTAAACTGACAGCAGAAAAAATTAAATCTTATTTAACAAAGAAAACAAGATGCATCATTTTGCCATATCCATCGAATCCAACGGGTGTAAGTTTAACAGAAAATGATTTAAAAGAAATTGCTGAGCTATTAAAAGGGAAAGATATTTTTGTGATTGCTGATGAAATATACAGTGAATTAGTATATGAAAATAAGCATTATTCTATCGCGAACGATTTAAAGGAGCAAACAATTGTCATTAATGGATTATCTAAGTCACACTCTATGACAGGCTGGCGGATAGGCTTCTTATTTGCTCCTGAAAATATCGCAAAACATATTTTAAAGGTGCATCAATATAATGTATCATGTGTCTCTTCCATTTCACAAATGGCTGCTCTTGAAGCACTTACTAACGGCTATAATGATGCAAAGCCAATGCGCGAAGAATATATAAAAAGACGTGATTACGTTTGCGTGAGATTAACAAAAATGAATCTTGAATATGTTAAACCAGATGGCGCATTTTACTTTTTTGTAAAAATTCCTTCTGAGCTACAAATGTCTTCATTTGATTTTGCGGTAGATTTGGCGCAAAAAAATAAGGTTGCAGTTGTACCCGGCAGTGCTTTTTCAATGCATGGAGAAGGCTTTATCAGGCTTTCCTATGCATGCTCCATGGATAAGCTTACGGAAGGATTAAATCGGATGGAAAGTTATCTAGCAGACAAAAAGTAAAAAAAGTGTCCCATGGACACTTTTTTTACTTACTGTCCTCTATATTTTCCATTGTTTTTGGATGCCTTTTCCTTTTTTGCTTTATCTTTATGAATTTTATTGGTTGCGGCACTTCCCATTTCATGGGAAAATTCCTCGTTTAATACAGCAGAATCAAAGCCTTTTTTATTTTTTTGTTCAGCATCGTTTTTCTTTGTGCGTTTAGCCACTAAGATATCCTCCTAAAATAAATAGTCATTTCTATTGTTAGGAGTAGGGAAAATTTTATTCAAACTGATTCCAATATTTTATTAACGCTTGTGTACCGCTGTTTTCTTCGCCCTGTACTGCTAATTCTTCATACATTTGTTTCGCTAATGCAAGACCTGGCAGTGGTAAATTCATTTTTTCCGCCTCTTCAAGCGCAATTTTCATATCTTTAATAAAATGTTTGATGAAAAATCCTGGAGAGTAGTCTTCTTTAAGAATTCTAGGAGTGTAATTGCTAAGAGACCAGCTTCCTGCTGCTCCAGCACTAATTGATTTCAATACGTTTTCTGGATCCAATCCCGCTTTTTTTGCATAAACTAACGCTTCACATACTCCAATCATGTTAGTTGCAATGGCAATTTGATTACACATTTTCGTATGCTGTCCACTACCTGCCGGACCTTGAAATACGATGTTTTGCCCCAAGCAAGATAATATTGGAAGAATGGTAGTGAATGTTTGCTCTTCTCCTCCGACCATAATGGTTAACGTCCCGTTTTTGGCTCCAATATCTCCACCTGAAACAGGTGCATCTATCGTTTGGATACCTTTCTTATTACCTTCTTCATATATACTGATCGCGAGAGTCGGTGTAGAGGTGGTCATATCGATTAAAATACTATTTTCTTTCCCATTTGCTAATAAGCCTTCATTACCGAAATAAACCTCTTCCACATCATATGGAAAGCCTACAATCGTAAAAATAATGTCGGAGTGATGTGCAATCTCTTTAGGGCTGTTACACCATATAGCTCCTTGTTCTATCAGTTCCAAAGCTTTTTCTTTTGATCGATTATATATAAAAACCGGGTAATCATTCTTAAGCAGATGTTGAACCATACTTTTTCCCATTACACCGGTTCCGATAAATCCAATTGTTTTTTTCATAGGGGATCCTCTCCTTTTATATTGGTAGTCTTAAATAAAGCTTTTTATGATACTCGGGTGTGAACGGTTTTTATCGGCATCTAAAAGACACTTTGCTGGATTTTTTTTAATTGTCCTTTATAAGCCTTCTTAAGGACACTTTGCTTCTTTTTCCTTAGTGAGTTGTCCTTTATAAGGATTCCTAAGGACACTTTGCTCGATTTTCCTTTGTGAGTTGTCCTTTACAAGCCTTCTTATGGACACTTTGCTTCTTTTTCCTATGTGAGTTGTCCTTTATAAGGATTCCTAAGGACAGTTTGGTCTTCTGTCAAGAAAGTGGACACAAAAAAACGAGAATTTATTAGTAAAACCACTACCGCACTTTGTTTGGTATG
>NZ_JBYSWK010000086.1:0-10292 GCF_058781025.1 Heyndrickxia sp. FW510-T9
ATGCCAGCTTTTATAATAAATTATTTAGATTTTAAATTAGAAATGAATTCAGCAAGCTTTTTCAACTCATCTGGAGTACCTTTAAATTGATCTGGAGGCATTTTTCCCATACCATGTTGAGCAATTTTCTCAACTTCTGCTTCACTTTTACCAGTATCAATTAAAGAAGGCGCAGCTGCTCCACCTTGAAGGTTATCTCCGTGACAAGTAATACATGTTTGTTTAGAGAAGATTTTATATCCCTCAGAATTTTTATCAATATCCACTTGAGCAACAATCTTACCTTGTTCATGGACTTTTTTCCAGTCTTCATGCGCTGCAGCTTCCCATGTTAAATATATCGTTCCAGCAAGTGCAAGTAACATGAATCCTGTTGCAAATGGTCGTTTCAATGGACGGCGTTCTGTACCACGGTCGATAAACGGAGCTAATAGCAACCCTCCGAATGCTAGACCAGGAATCGCAATAATTCCAATGACACTATACGGGCCAGATGCATAAGAATATTTAAGTAATTGATAAAGGAATAAGAAATACCAGTCAGGTAAAGGAATATATCCTGTATCTGTAGGATCAGCTATACGTTCAAGTGGCGATGGATGCGCAACTGTAAGGCATAAAAATCCAATTAAGAAAACTGCACCAACCAACCATTCTTTTAAAAGAAAGTTTGGCCAGAAGGCTTCCGTTTTACCTGGGTATTCCGAATAATCCTTCGGAATATTAGGTTTGCGGTGGGATGCAGCAGTAACACGTGAATCACCAACAAACTTCATTCCTTTTCCACGATGCATTTAGTCCCCCTCCTTCTTTCATTATCTATTAAGTTTAGACTAAAGTGAATTTTACAATGGTCCTGAAATACCTTGTTTACGAATCATTAAGAAGTGAGCTGCCATTAGTGCCATTAACACACC
This sequence comes from Heyndrickxia sp. FW510-T9, assembly GCF_058781025.1. Lineage (NCBI taxonomy): Bacteria > Bacillati > Bacillota > Bacilli > Caryophanales > Bacillaceae > Heyndrickxia > Heyndrickxia sp. FW510-T9. The sequence goes on from NZ_JBYSWK010000086.1 coordinate 918, forward strand.
TGGTAAGAAAAATACATGAATGGCAAAGAAACGAGTTAATGTTTGCGCACCAACAATATCAGGGTGACCAGATAGTAAAATTTTCGCATAAGGACCGATTAGAGGAACGGAATCTGCGATTTGCAGACCTACCTTAGTAGCGAATAACGCTTTCATATCCCAAGGTAATAAATATCCTGTAAATCCGAGACCCATCATTACAAAGAAAATAAGTACACCCACGATCCAGTTAAGTTCACGTGGTTTTTTGTATGCTCCTTGGAAGAAAACACGTAAAGTATGTAAGAAAATCATTACTATAACAAGACTTGCTCCCCAATGGTGCATACCTCGAACAATTTGCCCGAAAGCAACTTCATTTTGAAGATAATAAACAGATTCCCAAGCGTTTTTGATATCCGGTACATAATACATTGTTAAAAACATACCAGATAAGATTTGGATAACAGTAACAAAAAATGTAAGTCCACCAAAGCAATAAACAAATGCGCTAAAATGATGTGCAGGGTTTACATGTTCTGGTACTTCGTGATCAGCAATATCCCGCCATAAAGGCGTAATATCTAAACGCTCATCAACCCAATCATATAGTTTATTAAGCATGAATTACGCCTCCTTTATTTAACGAATACATTTGCTTCAGGTTTTCCTAAATACAAATAGCCGTCTTTCACTTTTGTTGGATAAGAATCCAACGGTTTGGCTGGTGGTGTACCAGGAACGTTTTTACCATCTTTATGGTAGCGACCACCATGACAAGGACAATAAAATTGATTTGGATGGTCTTTATTAGCGTTCCAGTTAACCGTACAGCCTAAATGCTTACAAATAGGTGATAAAGCAACAATTTCTCCCTTGCTGTCTTTATAAACCCAAGCTGTTTGCGTAACATTTGACTTATACCATGCATCTACTTGTTCATATGTAAAGTCAATCTTTTGTGGCTGGTCTGTTAAATCGGTTACTTTCAGCTTTGTAGCATGAAAATTCCCTGCAGCTTCTGTTTTCAATACTGGATCCACTGCAAAACGAACCATCGGCATCAGAATTCCAGCAGCCATAAATCCACCTACACCTGTAAGTGTATAGCTAAGAAACTGACGTCTTGATACAGGATTCTTGCTCATCCCTTTTTCCCCCCTCTAGCAGTAAGGTAAGTCCAATGGACATAAATATCGCACAAATACAATCTAGGACATAACAATGATATATCAAACCTAGTAGAAGGTCAATAACATCCTGTTTTAAAAGATGACAACAATGTGACGGAAAATCGAATTATTTTTTGTTAGTTTTGTACAGATTTGACAAATTAGTGAGTATAGATTTTCAATTAATATATAGCCTAGATTCTACTATAGAAGCTTCATTATATATTTTGCCATTTTTGCACTATAATATTTATTAATTGTTTTACTTGATCTTCTAAAATAGAGTGCTTAAATTGATCTTCCATGTTCTCCAATGGAATGGATTGAAGCCAGATGATATCATCTGTTAGTGGTGTCTGCTTCTTATCTCTCCAATAACTATCCGAAGTAATATAAAAAACATGAGAAAAATCGCTTTCTTTTATTTTCCCCTCCCATTCCTGTAATATGTTCATTTTTTGGTCGTCATCAGACTCTGATAAATACGTTAATGGTGGAAACAAGAGCATTCTTCCTCTAAATTGTCTTTCCAAATGGAGTGTTAATAAACTAATGAACTCTCCCCCGGATGCCGATTGCTTTAAATTATCTCCAAGTGCAACTGGAATTAGAGGAACAATCGCTGTATCAATAAATTGTTTCTCTTTTAAATAGAGCTCAATATCTTTTCCATTCCAATTCATAAAAACACTCCTATATATAGTTTTCCTGCAAATCTATCATATCATGCAATAATTTTTTTATCCAAAAGGAATCGACATAAAAAACATCCTCTTGATATAACAAGAGGATATATTAAATACTATAAGCTTTTAAGTTGTTCTGTTAATAATAAAAATGCTTTCTCGTCATTTCGATCCAACGCATTATCAATTTCTTTTAAGATTTTTTCTTTTTGAAAGCTTATAATACTTCTTTCCAGAAATTTTTCTGCAATTAGTCTGTCTTCATCATTAATTCTGAGCAATTTAGGCATAAATGGATTTTCTTCTAATACAGCTGCATAATGATAGGAAATGTTGGAATCTTTAAAATTTAATTGTATATAAATATCTTCATCACGATTTAAACGTATATCATGAAATGATTTTTCTGCATCTGTAGTCATAATATTTTCTTTATAAAAACGAAACGGGACTAGATCGACACAATGGGTTGACATGATGAGGCCTCTTGGACAATACTGCGCTTCCTCCACAAAGTGGACCTTTTCCATTAATTGGTCATGGCTCATTAAATAATTTAAGATCCAAACTGATTCTCTTCTCTTTAATTGATAATGATTTAAAAACCAGCGAATAAAATCCTTTTTCTCGTTGACGGATACAGGAGTTGCAGCCAAAGGAATCCCTCCTCTGCATATTTAGTATAGTCCATTAAACATTTATTCATTTTCAAAACGTTCCAAAAGCATAATCCATTCTTCATTTGTCGGGTCTTCTTTTAAAAGGATGTGAAAAATTTGTGCAGCTTCCTCTCTCTTTCCTTCCTCGATAAGAAAATATCCGAACTCTTCAAGGAACTCAAGGTTATTCTTTAAATCATTATATGCAAGCTCATAATATTTTAATGCATGTGAATATTGTTCTAACTGCTGATAGCTAGTGGCCATATCCCAGTAAACAACTGGGTCGGTTTCGCCTTCACTTTCCAATAATGAAGCAATTTCTAACACATCTTCATATCGTTTTTGGTGCATTAATAATTTATTTAATGTTATCGCTGCATCTAAATAACCGGTATCAAGAACTAACGCTTGTCTAAAATATTCTTCTGCCAACTCTTCATTGCTGCATTTTAAAGCAATTTTCCCTCCAAATTGATATAGCTCCTTATTAAATTCATCTACTTTTATCCCTGCTTTGACGGTCTCTAATGCATTATTTACTTCTTCTTCATGCTCATAAGATCTTCCTAAGTACAAATAAAGCGAGTGAAATTGCGGATCTAGCTCCTTCAGTTTTAAGAATATTTCAATAGCCTTTCGATAATACCCAGCTTTATAAGCAGTAAAGCCAAATCCAAACAGCGTATTGATTTCCAAATGTTCTTCTAGCGCTTGATCATAATGTGGCAATGCATCTTCAAATTCTCCCGCTGAACTAAGCACTTCGGCTAATCTAGCGTGAATGTTATTGCCGGCTATCGAATCATATCCTTGGTTAAGAACAGCTCTATAATATTTTATAGCATCGATGTAATTCCCACTGTCTGAATATAGTTCACCTAGTGCAAAATCAATTATCGGTTCGTCAGGAAGAATTTCTTTTGCCTCCTGTAATTTCCGCTCACTTACCTCTATCAGTCCTTGCATTTGATATAGATCAGCTAATAAAAGCAACCCCCGTGGATAATTGGGATCTGTTTCGTTAATGGAATCAAGCTGAAAGATTGCGGAATCTTCTTCATCTAAATCAAGATATACCTCCGATAATAATATCTTCAATTCACCCTCATCAGGATAAGATTGAATTAATTGTTCATACAGGTCCTTTGCTTGATGAAGAAAACCTAAATGATGAAGCTCTTCTGCAGTTATAAATAAATCTTCATCTGTACCTGTCTTTTTAATATCTTTCAAATATTTTTCAGCTTGATTCATATTGCCTTCTTCTATATGCTTTAACAATTGCTGTACATTTGACATACAAAATCCCTTTCCTAAATACAAAATTTATACAAAAAGAGAAGTACTTTCAATCTTAAGTTCCTCTCCAAAGCCTGGTCGGTAAATAACTCTATCACAAGCAGTTATGATTATTCCTTTTTGAACCATGACGGCTAACTTATCTTTATCATAATGAATCCGCGCATGTTCATCAACTTTATCTGCTTTGAAATATAGGTTATAATTTATTTCGCTCCCTACACTTAAATCTCCTCTTTTAGGATACACTCCAAATTTTTTCAAATTTTTCAATTCAATTGGCGTTTTTTCAGGAATTTCATCGAATACATGTGAAATCTTCTCATTGTCTAATATTTCATTCCATATTTTTAATAAACTTTTTTTCAAAGCTTTTTGTTCTGTCGAAATAACTGGAACAAGTACTGGATTATAAGGAAACATTGCATCCCTAATCCACCCCCATGGCTTTTCATGTAATTTCTCTACTTTGTTAAATTCAACAAACATTATTGGAATTTTATATCTTTTACATTTACGAATGATGGTTGTGGAAATTTTCTCAAGCGGAAGCTTAACAGCAAGTACATAATCGACTGGACTGCTTAATAAGGAGTTTCTCCATTTGCGCATTTCATTCTCTAATTGATTCTCAAACTGGATAGAAAAAACACTAATAATGGTGCAGCAGCCTTTTAATAAAAAATTGTCGATAAAATATTGCTTCATTACTTGAAAGTCAGATGGAGGGGCATTATGATCGAGCATTACATGTGTTGGGGTCATAATAAATTCAGAAAGGTTCATTCTTATATAATTATTTCTATTAAATGAATCCTTCATAGAATAAATTTTGTTATCTTTTATTAGTAACGACATTTTTTTCTCCATATTTTCCACTTCGATGTTTGCTTTCTCAATAATATACATTTTTTTCCCTCCCGCTATTTTTTTATTCTATAGACAAGCTATGAATAACTGGGATGGAAAATGACAAAAAGAAACTAGCATTTAGTTCCTTTTTTAATCGATCTTTATTTTAGTAATGTTTGTAAATCCTCAAATTTTTCGTTTCATGGAAACATATTCCTATATGATTGCATCTGAGTTATTCTTTTTAATGGATAATGCTAATGAACCGCCAATTAATCCAAGTCCGACAATAAATACATTTCCCCGTATGTTTAGCCTCCCGTAGTAGACTTTCTATACATATAGTTTTTGATTCAGTTCGATAAATTCCGTAATAGCACTTCTAACCTTTTGATTTTGTTCTTCAAAGCCAAGTGTTATCCTAACACTCGTCGGAAATCCTAATGCTTTCCCAGAGCGGACAATAAGTCCTTTTGACAATAAAAATTGAGAAACTTTATCTCCATCACATGCAAAATCAATTAAAATAAAATTCCCTTCTGTCGGATAATAGTTTAGACCTTTTTCTTGACAGAAGTCATAATATTTTTGTTTTTCATCCTCATTTTTCAACCGACAATTCTCAACAAAATCCTGATCTAAAATAGCAGCCGAAGCAGCTAATTGCCCGAGAACATTTGTATTAAACGGTGGTCGGGCATGTTCTAGATTTTGTATATTAGCTATAGTTGATATACCGTACCCAACACGAAAGCTTGCAAGTCCATATATTTTAGAAAAAGTTCTCATTACAATCAAATTTGGAAACTTATCAATGAATGTTAAGGTGTTATAAGCTACATCTTTGCTAACATATTCAAAGTAAGCTTCATCAAGGACAACTAGAACATCACTTGGGACTTTTTCAAGAAAAAGTTGTATTTCTTCTTCAGAGATATAATGGCCAGTTGGATTATTAGGATTACAAACCCATACAATCGCTGTATTTTCATCAATATTTGTAAGCATTCCTTGTAAATCGTGGTGACCGTCAACTAAATTTACTTCACGAACCTCTGCCCCTTCAATTACTGCATTATGCTTATATTGCGGGAAAGTGGGGGTAGCAATAACTGTATTTTTCCCAGGTTCGAGCAACGCTCTTGATATAATTTGGATTAATTCATCAGAACCATTAGTGAAAATAAGCTGACTTGGATCGACTTTTAAAAAATTTGCTGTATTCTCTCGCAAACTGGAAGCATTTCCATCTGGATAAAGAATAAATGATGATTGAAAGTTTTTAAGTGCTAAATCAACATGAGGAGAATATCCATATGGATTTTCATTTGAAGCTAATTTCTCAATTGTTTCAAGTTGAAATTGCTCCTTTACTTCTTCAATAGATTTACCCGGTTTATAAGCTTGTAAGTTAAGAACTCGATTTTTCCATTTCACCAATTTTTCCCCCTTACATTATTTTGATTCAAAATCTGGTCGTAGAACATTGGCATTATTCCAATATAATTATTGTAAGAAATAGAAGGTCTTTTGTAATAATTCTTGATCTACCTTTTGTAGGACAGGTTTACCAATCTCCTGTAATAATACAAAATTTGGTGAGTTGGAAACAGATTTTTTGTCCCTTACCATCCATTCCAATATTGTGGAAAAATCCAATTTTGCTGGTATTTTCCATTTATATCCCAACATCTCAATCCAATTAATAAATTCTTCAAAAGGAAATGGAAGTTGATACATTTCTTTACTTAAATGCAGTGCATAAACGATACCAATCATTACAGCTTCTCCGTGCGTTAAGTTCCCATATCCGGCATTTGCCTCTAAAGCATGACCAAGCGTATGTCCGAAGTTTAAAAATGCACGTATATTTTGTTCATTTTCGTCTATACGAACAATATTCGCTTTAATCTCAATCCCCTTTCGCAAAAACTCCTGTAACGTATTGTTTTTGATGCAATCAAGGGATTTGACTTCCTTCATAAGCTCCTGCAAAAGTAGTGGGTCTGCAATTAACGCTTCCTTTATTAGCTCTGCAAAGCCACTTCTTCTTTCCCTGCTTGGAAGAGTCACTAAAAATTGAATATCGTATAGAACCAATTCTGGCTGATAAAAAGAACCAATCATATTTTTACCTAAAGCATGATTAATGGCAACTTTCCCGCCAATTGCACTGTCATGTGCCAAAATAGTTGTTGGAACCTGAATAAATGGAATCCCTCTCATATATGTTGCAGCAACGAAACCAGCTAAGTCGCCTACTGCCCCACCGCCAAAAGATAATATAGCAGATTTTCGATCAAGATTATTTTGAAGAGCAAATGAAATACAATCCTCGTACACTTGAAAAGTTTTTGCATGTTCACCATTAGGCGTTATGTAAATATGTTTCTCTATAATTGGCAAATGCTTTAATAAAGTTTGTAAGTGGAGAGATTCTAAATTTTCATCCGTTATAATTAATAGCTTTGAATATCGAGTTAAATTTCTAGGTAATTGGTCTAAGATTTCATGTCCAACATAAACATTATAGTTTTTAGATGATGTATAAATGTTAATAATATTCATATTAAAACTTCCTAGCAAATTGTCTTTGATCCTCGACAAGTTTTTGCAAGACTTCGAGACGATCGCTCGAAAATTGTTCAGTAATTGCAGTTGCTATTTCCCATGCAACAACTGCTTCTGCCACAACACTTGCTGCTGGCACTGCGCAGCTATCTGAACGTTCAATACTTGCTGTAAACGGTTCTTTTGTATCAATATCAACACTTTGTAAAGGCTTATACAATGTTGGAATTGGCTTCATCACACCTCTTACGACAATTGGCATACCTGTTGACATACCACCCTCGAAACCACCGAGACGATTTGTTTTCCGGCTATATCCATTTTCTGGATCCCAAATAATCTCATCGTGAACCTGACTTCCAGGCATTCTAGCCATTTCAAACCCTAATCCAAACTCAACACCTTTAAAGGCATTTATACTTACTATTGCACTCGCAATTTTAGCATCTAATTTTCGGTCATAATGCACATAACTTCCGACACCTGGAGGCATACCTTCTACAATAACTTCTACAATTCCACCAATAGAATCTCCATTTTTTTTTGCTAGATCAATGGCTTCCATCATTTGCTTTTCTGCCGTGTCATCAAATACACGCACTGGTGAATTTTCCGTTTTTTCTTGTAATTTCATTATATGGTCATAGTTAGGTGGATTTGCTTTTACTCCACCAATTTCAAGTACATGTCCAGCTACTTCTATACCTAATAATTTTAGTAATTTTTTAGCTACTGCACCTGCTGCTACTCTTACAGTAGTTTCTCGCGCCGAAGAACGCTCCAATACATTTCTCATATCGCGATGACCATATTTAATACCGCCAACTAAATCAGCATGACCTGGTCTTGGCCTTGTTACTTTTCGCTTCACTTCATCTGCTACATCTTCTTCTAAAGGTTCAATCCCCATGATTTTTGTCCAATGTTTCCAATCATTATTTTCAACAATTAAGGATACAGGTGAGCCTAATGTATACCCATGACGAACACCACTTGCGATTTTTACTTTATCTTTTTCAATTTGCATCCTTCTTCCACGCCCGTAACCCTTTTGTCGGCGCGCTAACTCCTTATTAATATCCATATCTGTTAAAGGCATTCCAGATGGCAATCCTTCAACAATCGTAGTTAGCTGGGGTCCATGTGATTCTCCAGCAGTTAAATATCTCATAACTATACCCCCTTCATCACTTTAAAGGAATTATGTAACACTATATCATAAACTTCTTACCCTAACATAGTAAATAATCAAAAAAACTGTTGGTTACAACAGTTTTTTAAATCTTTCTGTAGAAAAATGTATCTTCAATTTCCAAACCATACTTGATCGGATTAAAGATTTGCTCTGTGCTTCCAACAAAGAGAACACCGCCCGGTTTAAGAGCATCACTAAATTTTTTATATATAATATCTTTAGCTTCCTCTGTAAAATAAATAAGGACATTTCGGCAAACAATTAAATCAAAATTCCCATCAAATCGATCAGCAAGTAAATTATGTTTTTTAAAGGAAACTGTTCGTTTAATTTCTTCAGCTATTTCGTAATAGTCACCTTGTTTTTTAAAGTATTTTTCTTTTTTGGAAATAGGTACTTCATTTAATGACTTTTCCGAATATACTCCTATTTTCGCTTTTTGTATAGCATTTGCATCGATATCCGTTGCTAGTATCGAAACTTTATGTAAATGTGTATAGGAAGATAGAACAAGCGATAAAGAATAAGGTTCTTCACCTGTTGAAGATGCAGCGCTCCATACCTTAAGATGTTCACTTTGCTGCATTAGCCTTGGAAGAATTTTATTTTCAAGTACATCCCATCTTTGTTTGTTTCGATAAAATTCCGAAACATTTATCGTCATTCTATCTAAAAATTCATTAAATAAGGGAACATCTATATCTAAAGCTTTATAAAAGTCATTGAAAGAAGAATACCCCTTTTTTTCATAAAAAGTAGTGAGTCTTCTTTTCATTTGTGCTTCCTTGTACAAGCCTAAATCTATGCCTGTCTTTCCTTTTACCTGCAAGATAAATTCTTGATAATCGCGGTCCATGTTGGGCTCCTATATCTTTTTCATATAATTATATCGAAAAATTCTATTTTTGATATAATTATTGATAAAAAAAAATGAAAAAGGATTGGCATTTAACCAATCC
>NZ_JBYSWK010000087.1:0-7697 GCF_058781025.1 Heyndrickxia sp. FW510-T9
TGGCTAGTGGTTCGCATATCCCAACGTCCACAGTGAACTTTCATCACCTAGTTGACGGACATGCCCGGCACACCAAATAAAAAAGAAGCAATCTTTGCTTCTTTTTATCATTAGTTATTTTATTTTCTTGTATTAATTGCTGCTTTCGTATTATGGTAATAATCCTATTAAAGTTTGATCTCGGGGTATCCATTTTTAAATCCGGTCTACAGAAGTTTATAAGATATTCAATAACAAAAGTAAGAAGTTTATGAAAAGAACCTTTAGTTATTCTGAAATTCTTCTTTTTTATACTTTTGCTTCGTTGCTTCTCCACCACGAAGATGCCGAATAGATTTATGATAATCTAATATTTCTTTCACTTCATTTGCAAGCTCAGGATTAATTTCTGGCAATCTTTCTGTTAAATCTTTGTGGACAGTACTTTTGGACACGCCAAACTCCTTCGCTATCACACGAACTGTTTTTCTCGTCTCCACGATATACTTTCCAATCTTGATAGTTCTCTCTTTGATGTAATCGTGCACACCGCTCGCCCTCCCCAAATTGGATGAGAGAAGTGTGAAATGAGACTTGCTTTGTCTTCCACGGAGTATGCTGTATCTTCGCATATACAAAAAAATCGCTGCATCACCATTAGGCTGCTTTTCTTTCACTATTATGCGGTAGAGAGCAAAATCATTAGCTCTCTTTATCTAGATATTATTCAGGTCCATAACTATATATAAATAAACTTAACGCCCCTCTCACCTCAAACACTCTCTTTGTTTTTGTCAGGTTTGTAACATTGTATTAGCTTGGGTAAAAATATATGCACAAAAACCATAATAAGGACAAGGTGTATAGTTTATTTTTCCGAAAATTCATTTATTATTTCGTTAAAAAAAGGAGATAGTGTCTTCTCCTTGTTTTAAACGGTCTCAATAATAATGGAAATTGCTTGCTCTAAGTCGCTTTGAGACCAGCTAGACATTATTTTTTTACCTTGTGTTACAAGTTCATGTGAGGCTGGTATATGAATAAAACCGGCTGGAATAGTTCTTCCTGTTTGTTTTAATTCATGTAACAGCGAGTACATAATATTATTGCATAGATACGTTCCTGCTGTATTAGAGATGCTTGCTGGATATCCTTTTTGATTCAAGGTTTGCACAATTTTTCTTATTGGAAGCATGGAAAAGTAGGCATCTGGCCCATCTTCGCAAATGATGGCATCCTCTCTTACTACACCGTTGTTATCAGGCTCTCCATCTTGGCAGTTAATCGCTACCCTTTCTGGTGTAATTGCGCTCCTTCCTGCTGCAAGTCCTAATGACAATACAGCATCAGGATCGATCATCTTTAACCGTTCAAGAAGAATCTTTGCACTTTCTAAAAAGTCTACCGGAAGAAGGAGGCTTTCTATTTCATATTGACCAATACATTTTTTATCCAACGCTTTTACTATCATTTCTGTAGGATTGATCGGAAATCCAAGAAATGGTTCAAATCCAGTTAGCAATAGTTTCTTCATGAAATTACTCCCCCTAATATTTTTGCATTATTACTAATATTAATATAATAAAGGGAAAATAAAAAGAGTGGAACTTTGTGACATCCCACTCTCTAAACTTATAAAATTTGTTTATCCTTGACTATCATCGGTATTTTGAGAATTACTATTTTCATTGGAACTGTCGCTTCCATCGTTGCTCTGATTAGTATTATCATCCTTGGTATTGCTAGACTGATCATCACTATTGATTTGATCATTAGGAGATGACTTACTTTCTGTATTCACATTATCAAGAGCAGATAGTGACTTATTAAAGTAGGAGTTAGGATTTAAATAGACATTATCCTTGCGAATTTCAAAATGGACATGTGTTCCAGCTTTTTCATTTAACTGGCTTTCTCCTGCTTTCGCAATAACTTTCCCTTGCTCAACAATATCTCCAACCTTAACTTGAATGTCTTGAACCGATTGATATACTGTTACAACGCCTTTTTCATGCTCAATTTCAATAACGTTACCTAGTAAAGGATCATTCTCATTTACCTTTGTAACAGTACCGCTCATGGCTGCAACAACGTCAAATTCTTTCCCATCCTTCATCGCAATTTCAATCCCGCGGTTAGGCTGGTATTGGTTTCCGTTATATACTAAGAGAGCTGCTTCCTGTTTTTCCTTTGAAGCTTTTGAATCGTAGAAGTCCTTTACAATTTTCGCTGACATTGCATCCTTTACTGGCCATTTGAAATTTTCTAGTGTTTTACTAACGACAGAGGCAGGGTTTTTATAATCTTTCTTTCCTATTAAGTCATCCCCACGATAGCTGAAGTTATTTTTTGCAGATTCATTGCCTCTAGACTGGTACCAAAAAATTCCTGAAATGAGTAATGCAGCACAAACTAGATAAATTGCTGGGTATACCCAACGTTTTTTTAAAATTCTTTTTCCGCGTCTTTTTTGAGAAGATAATTTCTTTTCTTCCTCTCTCATTTTCATCACCTCTGCATCCATTTTGAACAGATACAAGGAAATATATACATCTATTTTGAAAAAATTTTTAAATTCTTATTATTTGGCAATTAATTCGATAATATGTATTCTTTTTATTATAATTTTTTTCGAAAAAATAAGCTTCCTTTAAAAAGAAGCTTATTTCTTAGCGGTTGCTTTATTTACAAATGGACTCGTACTCGTAATTTGAACACCTTTGTAATAGTATTTGACAATGTCTTGATAGGTTTTTCCTTCCTTTGCCATTCCGTTTGCCCCAAATTGACTCATACCAATTCCGTGCCCATAGCCTTTTGTAGATACAATAACTTCGTCCCCTTTACGGACCCAGCTAAAATCCGATGAACGTAGGTCAAGCTTCTCTCTAATTTGCCTGCCTGTAAACTGTTTACCATCAATGATAACAGTTCCAACACGATTCCCATGTGTACGAGTTATGACTGTTCCAATGTTGGTTGAATTCGTGATGTTTACACCAAGTTTATTTTCGAATTCAGAAACAGGGATTTCCTCTTTAAAGCTGAATTTAGGAGATGTTATATCCCATGGACTTTTTACACTTTTCAAGTATGGAACTGGTTTATCCCAATAATCTTCGGAGTTTTCGGTATAGCCATTACTAGTAGAAAAGAATGCCGCTGTAATAGGACTTCCATGATAAGTTATAATTTGACCGGCGGTTGCTTCGACGGCTTCCCTGATGTTATTTATTTTTTTATTGTATTCAGATCCCCACTCTTTTTTTAACTCATCCATGTTTTGATAAACCTGAAAGTTTTGTGTGTCTTCTACATCAGCGCCTTTAGGAAGGCTGTCATTTCCACCGTATACTAATTTCTTTACGATAAAGGTTCGGGCCGTTAATGCTTGTGCCTTTAATGCTTCTTTCTCAAATGTTGCGGGCATTTCAGAAGCAACTACACCAACAACATAATCTTCAAGATCTGGCCTTTCAATTTCGTTCGTTTTCGTCCGAAATACTGCTACCTCAACTGCTGGTTCCTTAGCCTTTGGTTTTTGAATTTTGTCATCAAGCTTACCACTTACTTTTTCAGAAGAAAAAGGTAGGACTAGTAGGGTTGGTACAAGAAAGGAAACGACAATCAATAGGGAAATAATTAGTAGGACTGGTTTTATTTGCTTCATGCTTGATGCCTCCATTATTTATTCAAGATGGTGATTACCATCTCTTTCATAATTATGGCTACCAGGATGTTTTTATGATTGTATCTATTAAAAAAATTTTGTAATCGTCATTAATAGATTAAGAACCATTACCAGCGTCTACTTGCTCCACCTCCTCCAGAGGATCCGCCGCCACCTTTACTTCCTCCACTTCCACCGCCACCTCTCATAAAGGCGGCAATAATATTTAAAAGGATGTAGGTAAAAGTTCCTCCAAAGAACTTCATGTCAATAATGATTAATATAATAACCCCTATTCCTATCAACAATGTCTTCCAAGAAGAGAAGTTTACGTTCTTTTGATAAGATTTTGGGTTCGATGTGTCATCGAGATGATATTCGTTCGATACTTCATTGAATAGTTTTTTATACGTATTAACTACTGCCTTATCTGCTTGATTATTTTTTATATAGGGAATCGCATACTGGTCCAATATTCGGCCGACTTTTCCGTCAGGAAGCGCACCTTCCAAACCATAACCTACTTCTATGCGTATTTTTTTTTCTTTTGGAACAAGTAATAATAGGACCCCATTATTTAATTTTTTGTCACCAAGCCGAAAAGATCTAAAAGCATTTACAGCGTATTCCTCTAAATTCTCTCCATCCAGGGTTGGAACAGTTAATACTGCTATTTGTGCTTTTGTTTTTTGGTCTAAGTTTTTTCCTAGTTGAATGAGTTCATTCTTTTCATCATTTGATAGTACATGGGCAAAATCCTGAACATATATATCTCCTTCTGGCTTTGGAATTTGTGTGTCAGCTTTTGCCCCAATCGAATTCAAGATTAGAGAAACAGCCACCACGGTGAATAGAAGGAGTTTTCTTATCATTTCTCACTACCGCCAAAATCAACATTTGGTACTTCTTCTGCGCCAGCCTTTGCTTTAAAATATTCTTTCTCATGGAAACCAAACATGCGTGCAATCATCGCACCTGGAAATTTATTTACCTTTTTATTAAAAGTTGCAACTTCATCATTATAATCTCTTCTTGCAACGGCAATACGATTTTCTGTCCCAGCCAATTCATCCATTAACTGTTGAAAATTTTGGTTTGCTTTTAAATCTGGATAATTTTCTACAACAACTAGCAAACGGTTTAATGCATTTGATAACTGATCATTAGCATTTGCTTGAGCAGCAGGTGTTCCGGCACCTGCTAGACTTGCACGTGCTTTAGATATATCATCCAGAACATCTTTTTCATGAGCTGCATAACCCTTAACTGTATTCACTAGGTTCGGTATTAAATCCACTCTTCGTTGAAGTTGTGTCTCAATGTCTGAATACTTTTGTTTCACATTCTCATTCGCCGAAACGAAGCCGTTATAGCTTGAGGCAAACCCCATGACAATTATTGCAATGACTACAACTATACCAATTAAAACTAAATATCCTTTTTTCAACTAGATTCACTCCCTTAACAAAATACGCATGCAGGTTATCTATCGATAAATTTTTCAATCTCCAAAAGATCGAACATCTAACTGCTTGCGTTAGAAAAGATAATTATTATTTATTATACTTAGCCTGTTGTCTTATTGAAAGAAAAAAAACCCTACAAATTGTACGGGTTTTCTTCTTTTCTTATCAATACTTCAGCGCCTATCGGGAAGCTGATTTTTTATCATACATTTACATCTGATACATATTCGTTAATATTTGTCAGTATTTCCACTTCATCATTTATTCTTTCAATATCTGCTCCGAGGCCAGCCAATTTATGATGGAAATTAACATATCCGCGATCTAAATGCTTTAATTCCGAAACACGTGTATAACCATCTGCTCTTAAGCCAGCAATAATTAATGCCGCCGCAGCTCTTAAATCTGTTGCAGCTACTTCAGCCCCTTGAAGGTCACTTGGGCCATTTACAATAACAGATCTACCTTCAATCTTAATATCTGAATTCATTCTGCGGAATTCTTCCACATGCATAAAGCGATTCTCAAATACTGTTTCGGTTATAACACCAGAACCTTCTGCACAAACAAGTAGTGCCATCATTTGCGATTGCATATCAGTTGGAAAGCCGGGATGTGGCATTGTTTTAATGTCAACAGCCTTTAGTTTCTCTGGACCGATGACTCTAAGGCCTTGAGACTCTTCAATAATAAGTACTCCCATCTCTTCAAGCTTCGCAACTAAAGATGTAAGATGTTCTGGAACTGCTCCTTTTACAAGAACATCTCCGCCTGTAATAGCAGCTGCAATCATGAATGTTCCAGCTTCTATACGATCTGGAATAATGGAATGCTCTGTTGCAAATAAACTTTCTACACCTTCAATTCGAATTGTTCCAGTTCCTGCACCTTTAACGATAGCACCCATTTTGTTTAAGAAGTTGGCAAGATCCACTATTTCCGGTTCTTTTGCACAGTTTTCAATGACTGTTTGGCCTTCAGCCAATGTTGCAGCCATCATAATATTTTGCGTTGCGCCAACACTTGGGAAATCTAAATAGATTTTTGAACCCTTTAAGCGTCCTTCAGCTTCTGCTTCAATAAATCCATTCCCTACTTTTATTTTTGCTCCCATTGCTTCAAAACCTTTAAGATGCAAATCGATAGGGCGTGAACCAATTGCACATCCTCCAGGGAGTGCGACACGGGCTTTACCCATACGGGCTAATAAAGGTCCCATTACAACTACAGAAGCACGCATTTTACGTACATATTCAAATGGAGCTTCAATTAATAACTCTCTTGATGCATCTACAGTGATTTCATTATTTTGAAAGGTTACATCAGCATTTAAATGGCGTAACACTTCACTAATTGTATACACATCGGAGAGTGTTGGTACATCACGAATAACACTTTTTCCTTCACTAGCTAACAATGATGCAGCGATAACAGGCAATACGGCATTTTTTGCACCTTCTACTTGAACCGTACCATTTAACCTTTTTCCGCCGCGGACGATGATTTTTTCCAAGAGTATTCCCCTCCGCGTCCATTTTCTCTATATTAATATTCAATCGTTATGATAGGTGTGCCAATAACGAAGGTCGTTTTAGCGCCCAATCCATTTTTTCTCAGTCCAATTTGCAAGTTCATTTTGTTCGTTTTTGTGGGAATGGATTCTGAAAATAAAGGCGAAAACGCTGAAACTGAGTAAAAGTCCTTTTCCTTTAAAGCCTCTGTTTCTTTTGCTTGAAATCCGCTTAATAATTGATCTTTTTCAGTCAATAAAACATTTTCAATTTTATCATTGAATTCGCCTTTGATACAAGAGAAAATTGTTGGTTTTTCCCTGTAAAGAACTTCCATTTTATTCGGTAGGATTTGATCGATTTTTTCCGCAAAAGATGTATTCCAGCTATGTCCTTTTATCTCATAAAGTAAATACGATATAGTGGATTTTTTTATAGGGGTCGACATTAATTTTATTGTTTCGACAAAATCATTATGTTTTGCAACACCAGTTGCAATTCCTGATTTACGATCAATAATCCATTCCATATACGGAAATTGCTTTTTTAGGGATCTTTCTTTCTTATCCCAATCATTCATTGAATGAATTTCAATGGATTCTCTTGCATATAAAGACCATTCATCAATATTTCCATTTTGCTCCATCACTATTTTAGCTATTTTGTTTAAATCGATGGTATAGGATGTAGCATTGGTTTTATTCCCAAAATTTGCGAACATAAAACAAGTAATAAAGACAAACATTAAAAGAATCATTTTCTGTTTCAAAAGTATCCTCTCCCTTAGTAAAAGTGTTTACCAGAAAGGGCCAACACATACTTGGGAAAAGTCGTCATCTTTTGACAGTTGTTTTGATTAAATTATGTTTCAATTACCACAAAGAATTAGACGGATAACCCGCCTGAAATGTTACAAAAATTTTACACAAAATTTAAATTCATATTACATCATAATGAATTTTACTTAATTTGAAAACATGTAAGAAGTCTTATTTTTTACAATTTGATGACATTAATGGTTTTTTTCTTAAATAAAATTGTTTTTTGTAGATGACAGACATATTAATATCC
>NZ_JBYSWK010000088.1:0-7242 GCF_058781025.1 Heyndrickxia sp. FW510-T9
GATATAAGGAGTTAAGAGGACAGCAGATCCGTTATCACGGAATTTGTCCGCTATTTTACAGTGATTTTCATCAAATACCGGAACGTGAGTCCTGAAACATGTTGAAAAAGAGGGTTTTCAAGCAAATAGCGGAACGAGAGTCCGGTAAAACGGATATACCGATGTTTGTTTGACTTTGTAGCATCAAACAATGGTTGAATGCAAGTAGAAAGGACAGAGGTTCCGCTATCTGTGAAAAAAGCAGTGATATTAGAAGTTAAGAGGACAGCAGATCCGTTAATACGGAATTTGTCCGCTATTTTACAGTGATTTTCATCATATAGCGGAACCAGTGTCCGCAAACATGATGAAAAAGAGGGTTTTCAAGCAAATAGCGGAACGAAAGTCCGGTAAAAATGCCTACATAATCAAAATTAAGAAACTGAGATTTTGGAATATCATTACTGAGGTATATTCTTTGTGGGTAAAACGAGTCTATAAGTCCGTGCTCTCTCTTTTCCGCTTGCAACAGCAAAAATTTGTAAATCAACTAGTTTATACAATACTCGCCTGGTATGTCGATCACTAATTCCAAGATGCTTTGCAAACTCAAGGGGAGAAATGGGTCGCAGCAAACGATGTGCAAATCGGACTGCTTCTGCCTCTAGCCAAGACAAATGTGCAGGGACATCCGAAGAGAGGAATTTGCCAATGAAAGATAAAATAAGCTGCTGACATTTCTTTGGTTCTTCCTTAATGGATAAATAGGCTATTGGTAAGAATGTCCAGCCATCAAGAGCTAACAATGAGTGTCGCCAACATAAATCTTTAAATCGTCTAACGTCTAAATCTCTTGCATGCGGACCGAAACCTTGAATTTCAATACCTCCTTTAGCTTGTCCGGGCATATAGGCAAGATCGAGGTAACGAAACCCATTATTGAAATCCCGTACCTCCCATTCAGGATACAAGTGATCAAAATTCCCTATTGCAGGGAACCACACCAGTCGAAGAAATTCAATTGTAGCATGCCCCAACCCCTTTTCAAGAATTTCACGTCTTCTGTGATTTTTCTCGTTAGAAATATTATACTGGTGCCATTTAGTAAACTTTTCTTCAAACTGCGACATCAATTCACTCCTCTTAATTATTTAAGTTAGCCAAGTAAAAAAGCCGCTTCAATACAAAAACTAAATGCCAAAAGCATTTTGTATATGTATCGAAGCGGCAAATTTAATGACTGACTTATTAATATAAGTTTAGCTTGAAAGGAATTAATCTGCAATTACATAGTTAAATATAACCTATTGAATTATTAAAGGCATAGGAAAATAAATTTAGCAAGGGACTTTGTAAATAAAGGAGTCAGGTCACCTAGTAATCGAGCAAGTAATCACTACAAATTGACCAGGTAATAATGTCCGTGTTTGAGTTGGTATACCAGCCTGTCTACTTTCACAAAATACATCAACGGTTGTAAGTCCACAATGAATCCTAGCAAATTCCCCGTGTCTTAAGTCAATATCTCTTAATCTGGCTGATGGTGCACCGATAATAGGTAAACAAAATAGTACTCCAATTTCTCCTTTTCTTAATATGACTGGATTTCCTGTTGTACTTTGCATTCTTCCGTTTTGATCCACAACCATGAATAAGTGCCCTTCTGAGTATCTATGACTCATTTTAGACATAGGAGACATGTATCGCCAGTTATTCTCAGCACTTGTCCTTCTTTGATGGTCGCTCATTTTTACACCTCCAATACGTCCAATTAATATTAAAGATATTCATCAAAATTTTTTATGAAACGGCTATTGCATTGCATTGTTCTAATCAAAAGCAAAATGTCATCGTCATATTTATTCCTTCCTTACCATATGATGAACTATCTAGTAAAAATGGAGGAAAGGGAATGAGCAAACAAATAGAACAACTGATAACAGAAGAGATGGTGACTCAATATTTTGAATGGAATCAGCAGAAAAAGGAAATTGAAAGTAAAATGGATGAATATAAGAAGGCTTTTCAACTATACTTTGATAATAGTGTCGGACTTAATGCAAAAGGACAAGTCAAAATCGGAAACTATAAATTACAACGTCTGATTAGAAAAACGGAAAAGTATGATGAAGTCCAAACGGTGCAAAGATTGGAAGAACTTAAGCTTAATGATTTAATACAAATTGTAAAACGTCCTGATGAAGAAAAAATTAAATCAGCGATTCATTTAGGATTTTTAAAAGAGGATGATTTAGAGGGATGTTTGAAAGTATATTCGTCTCCGGCAATTTCCGTAAAACTTGAAAAATAGCTATAAAAAAAGGGACCATTTTTGGTTCCTTTTTTTATACTTTCTTATCGATATTATGATAAGATTCATTTAAATTCACTTGCATATGACTTAATAGGCTTAACAATGTTAAATTGCTAAAAAGTGTCGGTTTTACGAAAAAGCTAAAGGGAGATACACTTTGGTGTTGAAAATATAGTATTATTTGAAAGAAAGAGTTTATTTACAAAGACCCCTACTTATAAAATTGCAAGTATAGCAACTGTAACTAGAAATATATCTTTGAGGTGAAATATGGAAAAACAAAAGAGTAGACCAAAAACGACTGGCCAATCTTCAAAAAATTTCTTTTTTTGGGTAGTTGGTCTAGTGGTGATTTGTATTATTGGATTGGTGTTGATCAGTAAACTGATAGGAAAAAACGATGCTGCATTTGATTTTGACTATAAAAATCAGCCATATGTCGGAAAAAGTAGTGCACCAGTAAATATTGTCGAATTTGGCGATTATAAATGCCCTGTTTGTAAGAACTTCACAGAAAATGTGTATCCGTCAACAATAAAGAATTTAGTTGATTCTGGAAAAGTGAAATTCTATTTTATGAATTACCCATTTATTTATCAAGATTCTACTCGTGCAGCATTGTTTTCTGAAGCAGTATACGGTGAGTTAGGAAATGATGCATTTTGGAAGTTTCATGATTTGCTTTATAGCAAACAGCCAGATGATGAGAAGTACGAACATATGGATGTATATACGGATTCCTTTTTACAAAGCACATTAAAGGAAATTGTTAGTGAAAAAGATGTCCAAAAGGTAGAAGCTGCTGTGAAGGAAAAACGTTATAATGATGCGTTAGAAAAAGATAAGTCTTATGTAAACAAACTAAAGATTGATTCAACTCCAACTTTTTTTATAAACGGCAAACAATTTACAGGCAAAACATATGAGGACCTATTAAAAATGATTAATAATGCTGCAAAGGGGAAATAAAGGTATGAATAAAACTTTAGGTTTCGCATGGTTAACGGCAATTATTGCCATGCTTGGAAGTTTATTCTTTAGCGAGATAATGAAATTTATTCCCTGTACTCTTTGCTGGTATCAACGAATCCTTATGTATCCTTTAGTTTTTATCCTTGGAGTTGCGGTGTTTAATCATGATATAAAGGTTTATAAATATGTACTACCGTTATCTATCATTGGTATGGTAATTTCGATCTATCATTACAGTATTCAAAAAATACCGTTCATGAGAGAAGTTCAAGTATGTACAAGTGGTGTTCCATGCTCTGGCCAATATATCAATTGGTTAGGTTTTATCACCATTCCTCTTCTAGCTTTTACCGCATTTACGTTTATAACGGTTGCAATGATTAACATTAGAAAAAGACAAGTAGGTAACTGATATTCTTATATAAAAAGCGAAGCCATATTAAAAGGCTTCGCTTTTTGAGTGGATATGAACCCGATTCCTTCCTGAATTTTTCGCAATATAAAGTGCTTTATCCGCAAGATTCATAATCTCTTCCACTTTATTCGTACTTAAAGGGAAATTAGCTGCACCAATGGAAACCGTTATGTTAATGCTTTTTCCAGTTGTTAGTTTAAATGGAAAGGTTTCAACAGTAGATCTTATTTGTTCTGCGATTAATTCAGCACTCTCCATGGAATTGTTAGGTAATAAAACAGTAAACTCTTCTCCACCATTTCGAGATACAATATCTTGAGGTGAAGTATTGGCTTTTAGAATGGAAGATAACTGCTGAAGAATTTCATCTCCTTCACTATGTCCAAACGTGTCATTAACCTTTTTGAAAAAGTCTATATCAATATAAAGTATGGATAGTTTCTGATCTTTTTCCTTTGCTTGAGATAGCAAGTTGTTATATTCATCGTCAAACTTTCGATAATTGTTCAGCCCAGTTAAAAAATCCTTGGACGATTGTTCCTTATACATTTTAAAAAGCTTAAATGAATCGTTTAAATAATGAACTAAATATAAGCTGGAAAATCCAGCAATATAAGAAAATATCCAATAGATAGGTATAAGATTTATTAATATTTTGGAGTCTCCAATGAGATAGAAAAGAATAAAAGTAAATATAAGATTTGTGTATGTGAGCAACAATACATTTTTCGTCTGCAATTTCATATTCGCTTTCGAAATAAAAAAGCAGCCAATTCCAATTAGTGTTGAAAATAATAATGCTACAATAGAAGAAGTATTTACTCCCCCCATAATAAACCTTCCTATAGTAATGATAAGTAACGAAATAAAACTAGGAAAAAATCCTCCAAAAATGGCTACAATAATGGTGGGGATAAGGCGAAAATCAATAAAGTTATTATCGATATGTATACCAAACTCCATCAATATACATCCAAGTAAACCAAAGGCAATTCCATATAATAGCTTTATGGTTACTTTTGCGTTAATTGAAAGTACATTTCTTTTAAATAAATGTAGATATAAAAATAAAAACGAAATGATGATCGTAATATTAATAAACAAGTCTTTAAACATAAGCCCCACCTTTATAGCAAATTTGGATAAAAACACTTAATCCTTCCCCATTTTTGTCAACAGTAATTATTTTATCAAATTTCTAATAAAAGAAAAAATTTATATCGGAAATCAAGATTGATAGATAAAAAATAGCGGATTCAATTATGAACCCGCTTACTAAATTTCGATATCAGTACTAACTACTTCCTTCATATCAGATATTTCATTGTAAATTTCGGAAACAGTCTTACGGAATCCTACTAAAGCCTTCAACTCTAGCAAATGACCTTTCTCCTGTAAATCTCTTATCCTAATGCTTTCCAAAATTATTTGCATGGATTCAAGATTAGAAATGACATTATCAATATCTTCTTTTTGTAGAACTATTATTTTAAGTTGAATGTCCTTTTGTCGTAATTGTTTGAGTCCAACAATTCTAAGAATGGAAGGTATTAATTCCACACTGATCATTAATAAGATGACGCCAGCAATTGCCTCGAAATAAAAACCTGCTCCAACAGCTATTCCGATTCCACCTGCTCCCCAAATCATTGCAGCAGTTGTCAATCCTGTTATATTGTCATTTCCCTTTTTTAATATAACACCTGCTCCTAGAAAACCTATGCCGGAAACAATTTGCGCCGCAAGTCGAAGTGGATCCATACCAATAGGTACATCATTATATTTAGGGAATGTATAAGCTGACTGAATGGAAACTATCGTTAATAAGCAACTAGTTATGGAGATAACGAGACTGGTTTTTAACCCTAAAGGTTTTCTTTTTAATTCTCTTTCTAATCCTATAACTAAACCTAGAATGGCTGAAATCCCTAATTTTAAAAGTATTTCTTTATCAATTATTTCCAATAAAGTGAACCTCTTTCTTATTTTGAGTAAATAATTTTAATCTTGATGGAAATTGCAGTGAAAAGGGTTTAAAATGGTGTATGTCATTTTATCATATACAATTTTGTTATAAAAGGAGAAAATAATGAAAACTTCGAAAATAAATTCTTACATCGGATTAATAGTTGGAGTTATCGCTGTCTCCACTTCTGCAATACTAGTGAAATTATCATCTGCTGATGCAGGAGTAATTGCATTTTATCGTTTGTTTTTTACAGTTCTACTAATGTTGCCTTTCTTTCTATTAAAAAATGTAAAAGAATTGCGTTCCATTTCTATTGGTGATTGGATAAAGTCTATTATTGCGGGTATTTTTTTAGCGTTTCATTTTATATTATGGTTTGAATCATTAAACCTAACATCGGTCGCAAGTTCAACGGTTCTTGTTACTTTACAACCTCTTTTCGCTTTTGTTGGTACCTTTTTTATTTTTAAAGAAACTTTTTCTTTCTCAAAGATTATTAGTGGAGTAATTGCAGTAATCGGAAGTTTCATTATAAGTTGGGGTGATTTCACCATTAATGGAAATGCACTTATTGGAGATTTACTTGCACTAGCTGCGTGTGCACTCATAACTGGTTATTTATTAATTGGGCAAAATATCCGAAAAAGACTTTCATTAATGACTTATACCTTCATTGTGTATGCGATTAGTTCAATTGTTCTGTTCGTTTATATTTTAATAAAAAAAGAATCGTTCATTCATTTAGAAAATCAAGATTGGCTTTATTTTTTATTGCTTGCTATTTTTCCAACCTTATTAGGGCATACCATCTTCAATTGGTGTATAAAATGGATAAGCACATCAACGATCTCTATGGCGATCCTTTTCGAACCAATTGGAGCAGCGATTTTAGCGTACTATATATTTAATGAAAAAATAGTCATAACCCAAATCATTGGAGGAATTATCATTATATTAAGCGTATTATTATTTGTAATTGATTGGAAACCCTCAAAGTCTATTAAAAATGAGACAAAACATTAAAAAAGATTCTTAGATAAATATATAAGCGAGTCCAGAAAATACAAAGGCCATAATGATCACTAAAATAAAGTTTAGTGATGTTGTGGCCTTGTATTCTTTTTTTAATTCTGATGTTGCATAATAAAATAGATAAATCGTCATTATTATGGATAAGCAAAAAGCAAATTTAATAGCCATATAAATTTCACCTTCCATTTACAACTACTTTTTGCTAATATATTTATAAATGGGACAAAGTATGTTAATGAAACTAATCACTAGAAAATTAAAGTGAAAATAGTATTGCAATCATTCAGTAACCATGTTATATTATTATTCGTCCGATAAAGTTGGTGGATATATTCAACATAATATCCAAAAAAACATTTTAAAAAAGTGTTGACATTCCGTTGGATGAAATGATATTATATAAAAGTCGCTTCTGAAAGAATAAAAAAGATGTTGACAAGAAACACACAAGATGATATAATATAAAAGTTGCTGTCTGAAAGCGACTGAAATTGATCTTTGAAAACTAAACAGAACGAAACGTCAATGTTTTAAATTATATGAGCTATATCAAACATCTTT
>NZ_JBYSWK010000089.1:0-6860 GCF_058781025.1 Heyndrickxia sp. FW510-T9
AAATTAAAATAAAAAGTTGCAAAATAAAGTGAAATAAACTGTTGACACGTTCTTTATAAAGAACTAAAATGAAGAAAATATTAATTTAAAAATTACAATATATCTGTTAAATATCAGTGATTAAGAGATTTGCAAAATAATTATTAGTTCTTTATTTTGAACAACCTAAAATATAATTAAATAATTAAATGGAAACCAAATAAATAATATAAATAAACAAACTTAGATTTGTTAAATATTTATGTTCGTTATTACGAATTTATTGTACGTTAGAATGAATATATTATAAATGATGATGTCTCCTTATCATTATCAATCGGAGGCACTCGGTCATACTTTGGGTCTTATGATCATAGACGCTAGTCGTCGGTAGTGTGATGTGAGGGGGGGTTAGATGCCCTATATTATACATAACTAATAACAATAAATTGTAGCAAAAATCGAATTATAAGGAGATTTTTAATCTAAAAATAAGATGCCTATTACATGAAGAATAATAATTTCAATAAATTTATTACTATTTAATATAAAAAGGAAACGATTATATAAGGGGGGAAGTAATTGACATATCGCCAAAGAGTATCCCTATTTATCGTTATTGATTCATGTATTGTTTTATCCGCTATTTTCTTAAGTAGGATTTTAGTATCAACGTCATATAATATGATATCAACATCGATAGTAATCACTTCATTTGCAATATTGGTTAGCCACCATATTTTTTCTTTTAAATTTAAACTATATAAAAAAGCTTGGGAATACGCTAGTGTAGGAGAATTATTGATAATCTGTAAATCTGTATCTCTATCTATAATAACTATAGGGCTGGTACAACTTATCTTCATTCAAGAAATATACTTCCGAGTACTTGTCGTTATGTGGATACTGAATATTCTTTTGATTGGTGGATCACGTTTTGGATGGCGTATATATCGTGATTCTATTCTAAAGAATGCAGATATTAAAAAAAGGACTCTTATAATAGGTGCAGGTTCTGCAGGAATAATGGTCGCGCGGCAATTGAATAGAACAAATGATGCAAAACTTTTTCCAGTTGGTTTTATTGATGATGATAAAAAAAAGCATGGTCTAGATATACTAGGTATTCCAGTTCTTGGTGGAGTATCCAAAATTGAAAGAACTGTTAAAGAACTTGAAATTGATAATATCGTAATTGCTATTCCATCGCTAAATAAGAAACAATTAAATATTATTTTTAGTGAATGTACAAAAACCTTCGCTAAAACACAGATACTGCCAATGCTTGAAGATTTAGTAATTGGCAAAATATCAATCAATCAATTTCGTGATGTAAGAGTTGAAGACTTATTAGGACGTAAGCCAGTTGAACTAGACACGGGTAGTATAGCGGAATATATAACGAATAAAGTTGTCCTTGTTACTGGTGCCGGTGGGTCTATTGGGTCAGAAATTTGTCGACAAATTTCAAAGTTTTCTCCAAGTAAGCTGCTTTTATTTGGTCATGGTGAGAGTAGTATCTTTTCCATTGAATACGAGTTAAAGGAAAGTTTTCAAAATACTACCATTCAATTTGTACCAATTATTGGTGATGTACAGGATTTAAATAAATTGATAGCTGTTATGAGGATGTACAAACCAGATGTTGTCTATCACGCAGCCGCACATAAACATGTGACTCTAATGGAAGAAAATCCTGAAGAAGCTATTAAAAACAATTTAATTGGAACAATAAACACTGCAAATGCAGCAAGTTGGAATAATGTTAAAACATTTGTCATGATTTCTACTGATAAAGCTGTCAATCCTACAAGCGTAATGGGTGCCTCAAAGAGACTCGCAGAAATAGTGATTCAACAAATAGGTTATAACTGTGACACAAAATTTGTTGCTGTAAGATTTGGGAATGTTTTAGGGAGCAGAGGGAGTGTTATTCCATTATTTAAAAAACAAATTGAAAAGGGGGGACCAGTAACAGTTACTCACCCTGATATGGTGCGTTACTTTATGACAATACCTGAAGCATCTAGATTAGTCATACAAGCAGGTGCTTTTGCAAAAGGTGGAGAGATATTTATATTAGATATGGGAGAGCCAGTTAAAATCGTTGATTTAGCACAAAATTTAATAAAGCTTTCGGGTAATTCTATTGAAGATATCGGTATTGTTTTCACAGGGATTAGACCAGGGGAAAAGCTATTTGAAGAGTTATTAAAAGACGAAGAAGTAACCGATAATCAAATTTATCCAAACATTTATATTGGCAAACAAACAGAACCTTATTTAGATGAAATTGAACAACTTATAACAGATTACATGATGCTAGATAAAGAAGAACTTCGCAAAAGGATTTTAAACTTGGCAAATAACCAAATGATTGATAAAGCATTACTATCTACAACTTAACAGCCATATGCCATATTGTTTTTTAGAGATTTTATAAACAAAATTCTTTTTAGGCTTTTTTAAAAAGGAGGTGTATTTTTGGAAGTACTTGTTACGGGTGGTGCTGGATTCATAGGCACACATACAAATATAGAGTTATTAAACGCCGGATTTGATCTTATTGTGGTTGATAATTTTAGTAATAGTAAACCTGAATCATTATATCGTGTACAAGAAATTACGAAGAAGAATTTTAGATTTTACGATATTGATATCTTAGACGCAAAAAGGTTAGAGGAAATATTTTCAGAAAATAATATTGAAGCTGTTATTCACTTTGCAGGTAGTAAGAATGTCGGAGAATCAATGAGTAATCCACTTTGGTATTACAAAAATAACATAATAAGTTCTATTAACTTGTGCCTAGTTATGCAGAAATTTCACGTGAAAAATTTAGTTTTTAGTTCTTCTGCAACTGTTTATGGGGTTCCAGAAAAGGTCCCAATTTCAGAAGATTTCCCCTTAAAAGCAATGAATCCGTATGGAAGAACAAAACTTATTATTGAAGAAATGTTACAAGATTTAGTCAAAGCAGACCCAGACTGGAGTATTTCAATATTAAGATACTTTAACCCAGTTGGTGCCCACAAAAGTGGAATGATTGGCGAAGATCCAAAAGGTACTCCATCTAACTTAATGCCATATATTACAAAAGTAGCTATTGGAGATTTAAAAGAATTACAAGTTTTCGGAAATGATTATCCAACAACAGACGGGACAGGTGTCAGGGACTATATACATGTAGTAGATTTGGCTAAAGGGCATGTAAAAGCACTAGAAAAAACCTTAAACTCAACAGGAATAACTGCATATAATTTAGGAACTGGAAATGGTTATACTGTCCTAGAATTGGTTACTGCTTTTGAAGTATTCACAGGAATAAAAATTCCTTATCAAATTACCAAGCCTAGACCAGGAGATGTTGCAAGTTGTTTTGCTAATACGGAGAAAGCTCAAAATGAGTTAGGGTGGATATCTACAAAAGGAATTAAAGAGATGTGTGAAGATTCGTGGAGATGGCAATTTAAAAATCCTAAAGGATATATTAATGAAGAAAAAGTACTAGTTCATAAAAATGATCCAAGCAATAATAGCTAGGATTTTTTTTTTATTAAGAAAAATGTAAATTAAGCAATAAAAAACTGAATTTCTCTTAAAATAGGTGAATTTATGAAGAGATTAATAGACATTATGATTTCATTATTTTTGTTAGTTTTTTTATCCATATTTTTATTAATAATAGGTATTTTAGTGAAATTTAAGCTTGGTTCACCGATATTATTCAGACAGCAGCGCCCAGGTTTATACGGAAAACCATTTTACTTATACAAATTTAGAAGCATGAACGATCTAAGGGATAGTAAAGGTTTGTTATTGCCTGATTATCAGCGTTTATCAACGTTTGGAATGTTTTTAAGAAAATATAGTCTAGATGAATTGCCTCAATTATTTAATGTTTTAAAGGGTGATCTAAGCTTAGTAGGGCCACGACCATTATTAATGGAGTATCTTCCTTTATACACAAGCGAACAAGCAAGGAGGCATCAAGTTAAACCAGGCATTACGGGATGGGCACAAGTTAATGGCCGAAATACAATTTCTTGGGAGGATAAATTTAAATTCGATGTTTGGTATGTTAATCATCACACATTATTTCTTGATATAAAAATACTCTGGTTAACCATATTAAAGGTCATAAGATCGGAAGGCGTTAACCAGGCTGATCATGTAACGATGCAGCCATTCCAAGGATCTAATAATGATAAAAAGAAAAGATATGGATAATATTTCTTATTCAGATTTAGAGATACAAGGATAAATGAACCAACACTTCATAATTAAAAATAGAGAATGGAGGTGTGTAAGTTGATTAGTACGATTAAGAAAAAAAGGATCTTCCTTTCGTCTCCCCATATGAATGGAACTGAGATGAAATATATACGAGAAGCATTTGAAACAAATTGGGTTGCTCCGTTAGGTCCTAATGTTGAGGCATTTGAAAAGGAAATAGCATCTTATACTGGTGCTGCAGGTGCAGTTGCATTAAGTTCTGGGACAGCAGGGATCCATTTGGCATTGTCTTTATTAAATGTACAAAAAGGAGATATCGTTTTTTGCCCTAGTTTAACGTTTGTTGCAACCGCAAATCCAATCTTATACATAAACGCTGAACCAGTCTTCATAGATTCTGAACCTGAAACATGGAATATGTCTCCATTAGCATTAGAAAATGCTTTATATGATGCTGCTCTTGCAAATAAATTACCAAAAGCTGTGATTATTGTAAATCTATTTGGACAGCCAGCGAAAATGGATGAGTTAATGTCCATTTGTAATAAGTATGATGTTCCAATAATAGAGGATTCTGCGGAATCGCTTGGAAGTACTTATAAAGGAAAAGCAAGCGGAACTTTAGGGGATTTTGGGATTTTTTCGTTTAATGGTAATAAGATAATTACCACTTCAGGAGGGGGCATGATTGTTTCCAATAATATCAATGCACTTAATAAAGCTCGTTTTTTAGCGACTCAAGCGAGAGACCCTGCTCCATATTATCAACATAGTGAAATTGGTTATAATTATAGACTTAGTAATATATTAGCTGGAATAGGGAGAGCACAATTAGAAGTATTGGATAAAAGGATTCATTCTAGAAGACAAATTTTTGAAATATACCAACAACATCTGGATAACCTTCCAGTTTTTTTTATGCCTGAATTGAAAAATACATTTTCAAATAGGTGGTTGACATGTTTAACCATTAATGAAGAAGAAACTGATGTAACAATTAATGATCTGCTTTCCTCTCTAGAATCAGAAAATATTGAAGCCAGGCATATATGGAAACCTCTTCATATGCAGCCATTATTTCGAAAAAATAAATTTTATTCACATGAAAGTAAAATGAATATTTCTGAAAAACTTTTTAGAACAGGAATATGTTTACCTTCAGGCTCAAATATGGCAATTCAAGATCAAATGAGGGTCGTGGAAACTATAACAAATGCATTTATATAAGGGATATATAAGCAAGAAATATAAGGATGATAAAAATTCATGCCTAATAAATGGCAAAATAAAAAATTATTGGGGTAATCAGATGATAGGAAAAAAAATAGCGGAAGTTCGAAAACAAAGAGGGTATACGTTATCCGAATTGGCAGAAAAATCGAATATATCTAAATCCTACTTAAGTAACATTGAACGCGATTTAAATATTAATCCGTCGCTTCAGGTTATGATAAGAATTTCAAATGTATTAAAAATAGACCTTTTAACGTTATTGAAAGCCGGTACCGACCATGATTCACAGCTTATTGTTGAAAAAGAATTAGATGATTTAGTAAATGAACTTAAAGAAATAGGGATGGAAAAAGAACATATTAAGAAATACAAAACGTTAATCGAATTTATTAAATGGGACCATGAAAAATCCAAACATGAACAATAATTAACAACCTATTTTTTGAAATGGTGGTAAATATGAACAAGTATATTGTGATAATAGTAGGTGTATTTAGTTTTGTTCTATTATATTTTGGACATTCGTACTGGAATAACCAAAGTAAAGCAGCCGGTTTAGCAGGAAAAATTGCTGTAGAAAATATTGCAAAAAAAGAAAAAGAAAAAAGAGAGGCACTAATTAACAGTGTAAAACCTGAGAACAATCTCGCTCAATCATTGATAGATTTCCTTAGATTCAGAGCTCTTACTCAAGATAAAGTTACGATATCTATTATAGGAAGTAATCTTACCGCAGGAACCGGTACTAGTAATCCTTCTAATAGCTGGGTAGAACTGCTAAATGAAAATTTGAAAGCTTCAAATGACGAATTCGAAACACTAAATTTTAATAATCAAGGTTATGAAGGATATTCGACTGCAGATTTATTAAACGGTAATAAAATTGATTTAGTACTTAATATTCATCCTGATTTGGTAATTTTTGAGGATTCTTTATATAACAACTTTTCACAATCAATAAGTCTAGAAAAATCCGGCCAACAAATGGAAAAAATTATGGATATACTGCAAAAGGGGCTACCAAATGCAAAAATTTTAATAATGTCAACAAATCCCATTGCTAAAAGTGAAGACAAAAATAGTTTAGGGTATAAATATGCAGATTATATTCGTGAGTCTGAAAATATAATTAGTAAAAATAAATGGACATATTTTAATGCTATTGATGAAATCAACCAAAAATTAAAAAGTGAACAATTGCTATTAGTAGATATATTAGCTAATGACTATGTACATCTAAATGATAAAGGAAATTCTTTGTTGTCTGATCTTCTGTTTGACTATTTTACTAGAAGTAACAAATAAAAGTTTTCAAGTATATATTGTTTTATATCAAGGCTGTTTTCGCAAAGATTGTTGCTTTTCGTATAAGTATATAATCCTTGAAATGGATAGGATTCGCGCTCTTTTCT